>JBBRIN010000149.1:0-7661 GCA_038221115.1 Tepidisphaerales bacterium | reverse complement strand
TGCGGGCACCCTCCCCGATTCGTTCCAAAACCTCATACTGCAAGAGTTTCTGCGTCATGCAAGCACGAATCATCAAGCCCCGAACGCTGCAGGCCCGAGTCGGGGCGGGGTCATTTCGGACATATCATACGGATTGTCTAGCGAGTTACCATGGGGTTACTTCGGGGACCCCCGTGCGTTGGGTTTAGATTAAGGAATTCCGGGGGGGGGCAAGGATTTTTTGGGGCGAGAAGAGAGGGCGAGCGGGGGAGCGAACGCGGGATGGAACGGGCCATCGTCAAGGGTGCCGCCCGTCACAGTCTTTTGGGCGGGCGAGCGTCGATGGGGCCATCGCCGTCGGGCTCGTGCATCAGCGGCTTGAAGAGCGGGGGGACGAGTTCGGAATCCCATTGAACGCGGAGCGATTCGAGCTTTTTCAGCTCGTCTGGTTTGGCGGCAGCGAGGTCGTTTTTCTCGCTGATGTCGGCGGCAAGGTCGTACAGTTCGAGCGTGCCCTCCTTGCGGCGGACGAGCTTCATGTCGCCGGAGCGCACGGCGTAAAGCACGCCGCCGCCGGAGCGCCAGAAGAGCGCCGCGTGCGGCGCGCCGGGTTTTTCCGAGCGCAAGTGCGGGATTAAATTGACGCCGTCGAGCGGCTTTACGGGCATTGCGCCGGCGAGTGCGAGGGCTGTGGCGGTGAGATCGAGCGAGATCACGGGCTGGTCGTAGTCCTTGCCGGCGGGGAGGGTTCCTTTCCAGCGGAGCACGAAGGGAACGCGGATGCCGCCTTCATGGACGTTGAATTTGCCCCCGCGGCGCCGGCCGTTGCTGGAGCCGTTGCTCATGTACCCGGTGGGCCCGCCGTTGTCGGAGATGAAGCAGACGAGAGTTTTTTCTTCGAGTTGGAGTTCGGCGAGCTTGGCCATGAGCTTTCCGACCGCGTCGTCCTGGGCGATGACCATTGCGGCATAGAGGCGGCGTTTCTTGTCGGTGATGGTGGGGCTGACGCGGCTGAGATAATTCTCGGGCGCCTGGAGGGGGCCATGGGGGCAATTAAACGCGAGGTATAGGAAGAAGGGCTCGCGGGCGTGGCGTTCGACGAAGGAGACGGCTTCGCGACCGAAGAGGTCAGTGAGGTAGCCGTTCTCCTGGATTGGGTCGCGATTGCGCTGGAGCGGCGTGAAATATTCTTCCTGGGGTTTGGTGAGGGTGTCGGCAAAATACTGGTGGCCGCCGCCGAGGAAGCCGTAGGCGTCGTTGAATCCGCGGTTGAGGGGATGAAAACACTCGGCGGCCCCGAGATGCCACTTGCCGACCCAGCCGGTCGCGTAGCCGGCGTCGCGGAGCATTTTGGGAAGGGCCGTCTCGGTGGGTGGCAGTCCGCTGATGGTGTCCTCTGGATTGAAGAGGGGATTATTTTCGTGGCCGAAGCGCTGCTGGTAGCGCCCGGTCATGAGGCCGGCGCGCGTGGGGCTGCAGAATGGGTGCGAGACATACCCGCTGGTGCAGCGAACGCCTGATGTGGCCAGGGCATCGAGATTCGGGGTGGCGATGTCTTTACATCCCTGGAAGCCGGTGTCGGCATTGCCCATGTCGTCGGCGACGATGAAGATGACGTTGGGCGTGGAGGCGGCGCCGCGCGAAAAGCTGCCCAAGAGAAGAAGAAGCGCCAGGGCGGGGAGGATTGGTTTCATGGTGCTTAGGGAGCCGTGGGTTTTGCCTTTGGATCCCCGAACATCTTTTCGTGATCGCGCTCGTGCTTGTCGAGGATTCGCTGGAGGGCGGCGGATTCCTCGGGCTCGAGGCCCTGGTCGTTGGTGTCCTTGCGCCATTGATCGAGGACGCCGCGCAGGCGTTTGAGGATTTGCCGATGATCGGCGGACTTGTTCAGGTTGTGAAACTCCCAGGGGTCTGACTTGAGGTCGTAGAGTTCCTCGGTGGGGCGGGTCGTCGCCATGAACCTGGCCTGGTCGGCATTGAGCTTGCCGTCGGCGTACAGCTTTCGCATCAGGTTGACGTTCGGGTTGGTGTGGTCCGCGTAGATCATGTGCTGGAGGTAAGGTCGATCGGGCTCGTAGTTGCGGATGTAGCGGTAGCGGTCGTCGCGCACGGTTCGAACGTGGTCGATCGTCTCGTCGATGCGATCGCGCGCCGTGAAGAGATATCGGCGGCGCGTGGCGTTGGGGCCGAGGAAGGGCCGGCCGTGCATTTCGGGGGGCACGGGAACGCCGGCCAGGGATAAGGAGGTGGCGGTGACGTCGATCAGGCTGACCAGATCGTCGCTGGATGTTCCGGGCTGGATGTGGCCGGGCCAGCGCACGAGGAGCGAAGTCTTGAACCCCTGTTCGTAGGAGAAATATTTTCCGCGGAAGCACTCGCGGCCGTGGTCGCCGAAGAAAAAGACGATGGTGTTGTCGGCGAGGCCCTGCTTGTCGAGCAGATCGAGGATCTGGCCGACCTTGGCGTCGAGGGTTTGAATGGAGTCGTGGTAGAGTGCCCAATCTTCGCGCGCGATCGGATGATCCGGAAGGTAGGGCGGCACGGCTACTTTGTCGGGATCGGTGGGATGGTCCTTCGCTTTTTCATAAATGCGGTGGGTTTCGTGGATGTTGAGCTGTGCATAGAAGGGCTGGTGGTTCTGGAGGTCTTGCCAGACCGCCGAGTCGAAGGGGGGTTTGGCGGTGACGAAGTTCCAGTCGGTTTTTCCGGCGGCGCTCCACGCGATGGGCGCGGGGAGCTTTTTGATGTTGGCGGTGAAGTAACCGACTTCGCGCAGGCGGTCGGTGATGAGGCGGATGCCGTCGGGGAGCACGTAGCCGTCGTCGCGGTGGCCGCGGTGATTGGCGGCTCCGAACGAGGTCTGATACATGCCGGTGATGAACGCCGAGCGCGAGGTCGAGCAGACCGGGCCGGTGGAATGCGCCTCGCGGTAGAGGCACCCTTGTGATGCGAGGCGATCGAGGTTGGGGGTTCTGGCGTCGGGGTCGCCGTAACAACCGAGATCGGTGCCGATGTCTTCGGCGATCAACCAGAGGATGTTGGGAGGGCGCGCGGGGATGGGGGGTTGGTCTGCGGCGGATGCGAGAAGAGGAAGCGCGAGGATGAGGGTGGCGAAGATGAGTGGGAAGGATTTCATGACAGGTCGCGGGAATCTAGATACGCTGCTTATTCAGGAGTTACCGTATCGTCTCGGGGGCGTTGCATCGGAATGGGCGGAGTGTCATGAAGATCGGCCGTGGAGCGATCGTTTTGATGATGACGGCGATCGTCCTGTTTGGAGGCGCGATCGGTGCCATGGCATCGGCTCTGACCGACGCGACGGCCGATGCGCTGGCGGCGGCGGCGGGGTTTGAAATTGATCTCGTGCTTCGCGCCGACCTGAAGAAACAGGGTTCGTGGATTTCGTTGGCGAAGGACGATCAGGGGCGGTTGCTGTTGGGAGCACAGAAAGGTCAGCCGCTGACCCGGGTGACCGTTCGGGATGGAAAGGTCATCGAGCAGGAGGATTTGAAGTTGCCGGTGAGCGAGGTGATGGGGATTTTGTGCGTGGGGGATCGCCTGTATGTGGATGCGCGGGGGAAGGAAGGCGGCAACGGGGCCTTTGGTCTGTATCGATGCAGCCGGAACGGGAGCGACGATCATTACGACAAGGTGGAGTTGCTGCACGAATGGAAGCGCGGGAGCGGCGAGCACGGGGCGCACGCGATCCGGATGGGTCCGGACAAAAGGCTGTACGTGGTGATGGGGAATTTCGTGGAGGTGGCGGGGGAGGTGTCGGCGAGTTCGCCGCACCGGAATTTCGCGGACGACGTGGTTTTGCCGCGGGCGGAGGATGGTCGCGGGTTTGGCGCGGGCAACAAGCCGCCGGGAGGGTCGATCGTGCGGCTGGATGTGGACGGGAAGAATCCGGAGCTATTCGCCGGCGGAGAGCGCAACGCGTATGACATCGCGTTCAATGCCGACGGCGAGCTGTTTGGTTTCGACAGCGACGCGGAAGGGGACTGGGGGACGCCGTGGTATCGGCCGACGCGGGTATTTCATGGCGTCAGCGGCGCGGAACACGGCTTTCGCGAGGGAACGGCCAAGTGGCCCGAATACTACCCGGACAGCCTGCCGGCGACGGCCAACATCGGAATCGGGTGCCCGACGGGGGTCGTGTTCGGATACGGGGCGAGATTTCCGGCGGTCTACCAGAAGGCGTTGTTTATTCTGGATTGGACCTATGGGCGGATCATGGCGGTGCATTTCAAGCCGGAAGGAGCGAGCTACGGCGCGACGTGGGAAAACTTCGTATGGCCCAAGTCGCTGCACGGGAACGCAGCAAAGCTGCCGAACAACGTGACGGGGGCGGTGATCGGCGACGATGGGGCGCTGTATTTCGCCACCGGCGGCCGCAACACACAGGGGTATCTGTATCGCGTGCGATACGTTGGAAAGGAGCCGACGAAGGCGCTCGATGCGCACGATGTGGAAGGCGCCGCCGCCCGGGAACTGCGCCATGGGCTCGAGCATTTTCATGGCCTTCGGGACGACACCGCCGTGGAGATGGCGTGGGAGCACCTCGAGAGCGAAGACCGGTTCATTCGCTATGCGGCGCGGATTGCGATCGAGAGTCAGCCGGTATCGCAGTGGAAAGCGCGGGCGTTGGCGGAGACGCGAACGCGGGCGGCTCTGGGGGCGTTGCTGGGGCTGGCGCGCTGTGGAGGGGCTTCTTCGCAGGCGGAGTTGCTTGCGGCGCTGGCGAAGTTTCCGGCGTCGGCGCTGCCTGAATCGCAGCAATTGGACAAGCTGCGCGTGCTGGAGGTGAGCATGAGCCGCCAGGGTAAGCCCAAGGGTGATGCGGCGCGGCAGATCGCGGAGGAACTGGGGCCTCTTTATCCTTCGGCCAGCGATGCGGTGAACCGCGAGCTGTGCCAGCTTCTGCTTGCGGTGGACGCGCCGAATGCGGTGGCCAAGTCGATGAAGCTGTTGGCTTCGGCGCGGAAGCAGGAGCAGCAGATGCAGTATGTGTTGTATCTGCGGACGATCAGCACGGGATGGACGGCGGAGCTTCGCCGGGATTATTTTGCGTGGTGGAACCAGGACCACGGCCGGGCTGAACATCCGGCGTTAATGATGAAGTGGTTTGAGGAAGCGGGCCGGCCGTATAGCGATGGAGCGAGCTATCCTGGTTTTGTGACGATGTTGAGAGCCGATGCGATCGGAACGCTGTCGCCCGCGGAAAAGGGGGCGCTGGAGCCGGTTCTGAATGCGTTCGTTCCTCCGTCTCCGCCGCCGTCGAAGAGGAAGACGACAAGACAGGTGGTGGTGAAGAACTGGAAGATGGCGGACATCGAACCGCTACTGCCGCAGGTCGGGCGGGGTCGGAATTTTGTGGCCGGCCAAGAGGCATTCGAAGCGACGCAGTGCACGGCGTGTCACCGGTTCGGCAACGACGGGGGATCGGCGGGCCCGGACTTGGCGGCCATCTCAAGCCGGTTCAGCCGCCGGGACATTCTGGAGTCGATTTTGGAACCGTCGAAGGTGATCTCCGAGCAGTATCAGAACACCGACGTGCGCACGAAGGACGGGGACGTCGTGAGCGGTCGCGTGGTGTCGGACACGGCCGACACGGTGATCATTCAGCCGAATCCCCTGGCTCCGGATCGGATATCGATCAAGAAATCGGAGATACGTTCGAGCGTCCCCGCAAAGCTTTCGCCGATGCCTGAAGGGTTGGTGGACGGCCTCACGAGGGACGAACTGCTGGATCTGCTTTCTTATCTTGAATCGGGGGGGAAGAAGGAGCATCCGGATTTTGGGAAGTAAAGGGGGAAGTGACCCGTTTTCCGCATCTCGGCGCAACGCCGCATTCGGGACACCGCAGTGGCGTACGTGACTGCGCGACTCACGAACTCAGCTTCTCCACCGGGGACAAGGTGTGGGCATCGCGGGCCAGAAGCCAGCGGCCGTCGGGCTGTTTCCGCCATACCGTGATACGATGACCGGCGAGCTGCTTCGCTTCTCCGCCGGCGCGCGGGATCACGGATAACGAGTCCCGGCTCCGCGTGTAGGCGACTTCGCCGACGACCACGACCTCTTCAAACTCGCTGATGCAACTGATCCGAGCTTGTTGGTGGGCGGCCGGGAAGACGGCAGAAAAACCATCCCGGCCGAACGGCGCTCGGCCCGGATTGAGAAACACGACATCGTCCGCCATCATGGTGAGCAAGCGGACAAGGTCGCCGGCGTTGACGGCATCGATCCAAGTTGAATGCGCCTCGCGGATTGCTCGTTCATCAGGTCTCATCTGCAACCTCCGTAGCCAAACTTGATGAACACGCGGTCATCAGAGTGCCGGTGCTGATCGTTTCGAAAAGCAGTGAGCAATCGGTCGGCCAGGCGCAACAGAATCTCCAGCGTTTTGTCCGCGATGGGGGAGACATGGTCTTTTTCGAGCAATATCGTCAGACAAACATGCATTTGGTCGATGCCCTGTTCGGTGTGAAGGCTGGCGGCTCGGGCAAGCGCGGATCGCAAATCTCCGACCCCGAACCGAAAGCCAAGCTGGTTCATGCCGGCTTCACCGAACCGAGCTTTGCCGACATTCCTTTCGGCAACGGCTTCGTCGGCCTTCCCAAGGGTTCAACGGTTCTGGTGAGCAGCATCGACGGACGGGTTTCAACGGTCGCCCTTGCGCCTTGCGGCAAGGGACGGCTTATTCTGATCGGTAACGACATAAGCTCCCTCCAACAGAGGCTCGATGAGATAGTCCTTGATTTCATCTATTCTCCCCCGGCTGGGAAGCCTTGAACGCGGCACATCGGGAGCTAAAGAAGGGGGAAAGCGCTCCGCTGCGCGTCGCGGCGAAACAATGTGGGAGGGCGGAGGGCGGTGGTACCCACTCGCCTGACGCGGATGATCGGGGTTGGAATCACTTGGCGTCGTCGGGTAAAATCGGGTGATGAGCACCGAGACTCAGGAACTCATTCAGATTTGCGAGCAACTGCCCGAGGCCGAGCGGGCGGAGGTGGCGGATTTCGCGCGGTTTCTTCTGTCCAAACATGAGGACGAGGCGTGGGAGCGCACCATCGCCGACCCCAAGCCAAGGCCGACGCTGGACGAATTCGTTCGGGATGCGCTGGCGGAAGGAAGCGAGCCATTGGATGTGAACGAGCTGTGATCTTGCGCACGACGCCCAGTTTCCGGCGCGGATTGCGCGCGATGAGCGCCGAGGATCAAAAGGCCGCGCGTCGGGCGTATCGGTTGTTCGTGCAGGATCCGTCGCACAACTCGCTTCGGTTTAAGAAGCTGGCGGGGCATGAGAATCTGTGGTCAGTGCGGGTGACGATCAATGTGCGTGCGGTAGGCCACCGAGACGGGGATACGATCATCTGGGTGTGGATCGGACCGCATGGCGAGTTTGATAACCGATTCGGTTAGATCAGCTGGGGCGCTAATCCGGTCGATTCGATAGGTATGCGATGCCTTCGCATCCGCCGAAGGTCGTTCCCGGCTTGGGCATTGCGGAAGTATGTGAAAGTGAGGTGTCCGCGCGTGCGTGTTACCGGCTCATGGCGATGGAAGAGCGGAGTTGGTCGTGGAAGGCGGAGGCGGGGAAGTAGCGGCCGATGGCGGCGGGGGAGGGGGCGGGGTCGTTGAGCCATTCGACGTGGCTGGCGGGGATGTGGGAGCGGGCTTGT
>JBBRIN010000148.1:0-7674 GCA_038221115.1 Tepidisphaerales bacterium | reverse complement strand
ATCTGTTTCCTTCCATTCCAATGTAACCCCGATTGAGCAGTATTTTGGATATGCTACGTTTTCGGCGATTTGCGAACAACTTTTCTTCTCCCTCCAAAGCCGGGATGGGGATGGGAGGGGATTGCAATCGTTATTCTCGTTGGTCAAACTGCGCGTGAAGTAGAGGAAGTGAAATTTGAATATAAGCCTGTCTGGAAAAACCGCGATTGTCACCGGCGCAGCATCGGGGATCGGTCTGGCCACCGTGCTTGCCTACCTGGAAGCAGGGGCGGACGGCGTGGTGGCGGTCGATGTTGCGCCGCAGCCACCCGAACCGTTGCTGGGCGCGGTGCCCGCAGCCCGGCTACGGTATGTACGTGGTGACGTTTCGGTCGAGCAAACCGCCATCGACTTTGCGCGCATCGCGATGGAGAGCTTCGGGCGGATCGATGTGCTGGTGAACAACGCCGGCATCAGCATCGTGAAGGCATTGCACGAGCACACGCCGCAGGAGTGGGATGCGGTGATGAACACGAACGTGAAGGCGGCGTACCTGGCCGCCCGTCATGTGATTCCGATCATGATCGGGCAGCGGTCGGGCGTCGTGCTGAACACCGGATCGATCTCGGGCGTGGCCGGCATCGCCACGCAAGGCGCGTATGGCCCATCCAAAGGCGCGATCCACCAGATGACGCGGCAAATGGCGATCGAATATGCGCCGCATGGCATTCGCGTGAATGCGATCGGCTGCGGGACCGTCGACACGCCGATCGTCCACAAATCCGCCAACGCCTCGGGCGATCCGGACAAATATTGGGCGATGCTCCGCGACAATCACCCCATCGGGCGGATTGCCTCGCCCCAGGAGGTGGCCGCGTTCTTCACCTACATGGCCAGCGAGCTGGCAAGCTTTTTCACGGGCTCGATTATCATGATGGACGGCGGATACACCGCGCGGTGAGAGGACGCAGTATCGATGGATCTGAAACTGAAAGACCATGTGGTGGTGGTGACAGGCGGCGCCAGTGGGATCGGCCGCGCGGCGGCCATCCAGTTCGCGGCGGAGGGGGCGCGCGTGGCCCTGTGGGATCTGGGTGAGTCCGCCGCGCCTGTGGCGGATGCGATTGGAGTCCGCTCGATCGGGCTCCATGCCGACGTCAGCGATGAGTCGGCAGTGCGCACCGCGCTAGAGCGGACGGTGGCGACCCTTGGCCCGGTCGATCATCTGGTTCATGCCGCGGCGATTGGGTCGGGGAAGTTCGGCTTCCCATTCACGAATCTACATCCCGAGGATTGGTCGCGCGTTTTGCAGGTGAATGTGATGGGGATGGTGAACGTGGCGCACGCCATCGGTCCTCACATGATGGAGCGCGGGTCGGGGACGATGGTGTTCATCGCGTCGATCGCCGGCCAAATCGGCTCGCAAACCGATCCGCCCTACAGCGCATCCAAGGCCGCGAATATCAACTTTGCCCAGTGCCTCGCCAAGGATCTGGCGCCTCGAGGTATTCGGGTGAACACCGTCTGTCCGGGGATGGTGCAGACGCCGTTAAACCGCGGCGTGTGGCAGGCCTGGCACGACCAGACCGCGCCGTCGGAGCGATTGACGTATGAGCAATGGTCCGATCGGAAGATTCGCGCGGCGGTTCCCCTGGGAAAGTGGCAGACGCCAGACGCGATTGCCGACATGATCGTTTTTCTATCGTCAGACCGAGCGGCCCACGTCACCGGGCAGACGATCAACGTCGACGGGGGATTTGTGATGCATTGGTGATCGGCCACCGTTCCCGCGCTTTTGAGTGACAACCAAATGAACAGATTAACGCGGTGTTTCTGGGCGGCACTTGCATTGTCTTCAATGGCCAACGCATGGTGCGAAGAGGTGACGATCCGCGTAGATGCGTCGCAGGCGGGCCGACCGGTCAGCCGCCATCTGACTGGTGTTTGCATTGAGGACGTGAACCACGAAATCTATGGCGGCATTTACAGCCAGATGATCTTCGGCGAGAGCTTTCAGGAGCCACCGCGCACAGCGGCGCTGAAGGGGTCCGTTTCACCGGATGCGACGGCGGCGACCAGCGGGATGTGGGGACCGATCAGCAGTGGCAATGCGCCGCTGTCGGGGATGATTGAAAAGAACCGCTCCTTTATTGGCGTCCAGAGCCAACGCATTACATGTACCGGAAGTGAAGGGGAAGTCGGTATTGAAAACCAGGGCCTCAACCGGCAGGGGATGGCATTCACGGAAGGCAAACCGTACGAGGGATACGTGTGGCTTCGATCGGAGAAGCCGGCCGACGTGCTGTTGACCCTGGAGAGCCGCGATGGAGCGCGCCGGTACGCCGAAACTACCGTTGCATCGACCGTCGATGAATGGCGGCGATTTAATTTCACGCTGACACCCAACGCCTCCGACCGTGCGGGGCGATTTGCCATTCGGCTTCCATCGCCCGGCTCGGTCGTCATCGGCCACGCGTTCCTCCAACCTGGAGACTGGGGGCGATTCAAGGGGCTGCCGCTACGGCGGGATGCCGTCGACGGTCTGATCGATCAAGGCGTCACCGTTCTCCGGTACGGGGGCAGCATGGTCAACGAGCCGGAGTATCGTTGGAAGAAGGTGATCGGCCCGCGCGACCACCGGCCGCCATACCGCGGGCACTGGTATCCGCATTCCAGCAATGGGTGGGGAATGATCGATTTCCTCGACCTCTGCGACGCCGCCGGATTCATGGCCATCCCCGATTTCAACATCGATGAAACGCCCAGGGACATGGCCGATTTCATCGACTACGCCAACGGCCCGGTGGATGGTGAATGGGGCAAGCGCCGAGCCGCCGACGGGCATCCGACGCCCTACAACGTTCGGCATATCGAGCTCGGCAACGAAGAGAAGATCGACGATGCGTACTTTAAGAAATTCGCTTCGCTGGCGAAGGTGATCTGGCAGAAAGATCCGGCCATCATCCTCGTGGTTGGCGACTTTCAGTACAAGCAGATCATCGACGATCCCCTGCATTTCGAGGGCGCGGATTCGAAGATCACCAGCCTCGCGGCCCACAAAAGAATCCTCGACCTGGCGCGGCAGAACGGCCGTGAGGTGTGGTTCGACACGCACATGTGGACCGCAGGACCGGCGCCCTCTCCGTCGGCCCTGGCCTTTAGGAGCTATGTCGACGCGATAGAGAAGCTGGCCGAAGGGGCGAAGCATCACGTCGTCGTGTTCGAGTTCAATGCCAACAACCACGACCAGCGCCGCGCCCTGGCGAACGCCGCTGCGATCGGCGCGATCATGCGCGATGGGCGCGTCCCAGTCGCCTTATCCGCCAACGCATTGCAGCCGGATGGGCAGAACGACAACGGGTGGGACCAGGGATTGCTTTTTCTCAACCCCTCTCGCGTCTGGCTGCAACCACCGGGATTTGTGGCGCGGATGATTTCGCGGAGCTATCAACCCCGCGTGCTGGAGAGCCATGTTGAAGGCGCAGCACTCAGCGTGACCGCCACGCGCAGCGACGATGGAAAGCATCTCGTGCTGCAGGTGGTGAACCTTGGCCAAATGCCACAGCCCAGCCGGATTCAACTGATCGGCTTCACCCCTTCCAATCCGATCGCTGAGCTCGAAATATTGGCCGGCCCGCTGGACGCGAAGAACTCCGATTCGAAGATCGACGGAATCAAGCCTACGCACATCGAATGGCGGCACAATATGAAGGATGGCGTCGCGGGCTACACCTTCCTGCCGTATTCATTCACCGTGATCCAACTGAATTGAACAACCAGAAGGCAGACGCATGAATCAGCAGAAGAGGAGCGTAGTGGATCAATTTCGCCTCGACGGCCGCCGCGCGCTGATCACCGGCGGGGCCAAGGGCCTGGGCCGTGTAATCGCGACGGCGCTGGCCGAAGCCGGCGCGGATGTGGTGATCGTCAGCCGAACGAATTCGGAGTGCGAGCAAACCGCCGCGGCGATCGCTTCAGCTACAGGGCGAAAAGCATGTCCGATTGCTGCTGATGTCACGCGCGCGGACGATGTGGATCGGCTGGTCGCTCAAGCGGAGCGCGAGGCCGGCGCGATGGATATCCTGGTCAACAGCGCCGGCCTGAACATCCGTGGCCCGGCGGAATCGCTCAGCGAAGCGGACTGGGATTCTGTTCTCGACGTGAACCTCAAAGCGCCGTTTCTGCTCGCGCGAAGGCTGGGCCCAGCCATGGCACGGCGCGGCTGGGGGCGGATCATCCACCTGGGTTCGATCCTGTCCGCGATCGGCATCACCGGCCGCGCTCCGTACGCCTCGTCAAAAGCCGGTCTGCTCGGGCTGACGCGCACCCTCGCCCTGGAGTGGGCCGCGCACGGTGTGACGGTCAATGCGCTCTGCCCCGGCCCCTTTGCAACCGACATGAATAAGCCGCTGCTGGATGACCCCATCAAGTATGCGGAGTTTGTCGCGAAAATTCCCCTGGGCCGCTGGGGCGAGTTGCACGAGATCGCCGGGGCCGCCCTATTCCTGGCGTCCGATGCCTCGTCCTATATGACGGGAAACACGTTGTTCGTCGACGGGGGATGGACGGCTCAGTGACACTAATGCGAAAGCGTCAGCGGCGTCCGCACCTGCCGCCCGGAGAAAAAGAAGCCGGTGTATCCACCATCCTTCGAGGGTGAAACCTGGCCGCTTGCCGGATCGTTGACCCCGTCGTAGCAGTCGAAGCTAAAGCCGCCTCCCCCCTGACCGACGACCGGACCGCGCGCACCCCCCGCGAAGGTGACCGTGCCCGCAACGAAGGTGCCGCACTGATCCAGATCGAATTGGCCGATCGATGAACTCCATGTTCCTTTCCACGGCTTCGCATCTTTCGAATCCGCCGCCGCCCGCGCAACCGGATGCAGATACCAGTTGTTCACCCGCGTCTCCCGGGTATTCGGCGTCCGCGCCAGCTCGCGGTCCGCCATCTCCTTCGGCCAATCCGACGGCGGCTTATTATTCAAATACGTGAACGTCGCCGTCGTCGTCCCCGCGTCGTCAACTTTGGAATTGGCGACGAACGCGGAGTTCGCGCCCAGTTGCATGCTATCCACAACGCCGTTGATCGTGCCCGAGAAGTCAACGTTGTCCCCCTCCAGCCCCTTGGTGGTCCACGTGCGCAGAAGATGCCCATGGAATGTTGCCTTCACCTTCTTCGCCTTCTCGTCGATCGTTCCGGAGATGTCCGCCTGCGTTTGATGGAGGATTCCCTGCACCTGAATCGCAAAATCACATCTCCCGCTGAACGACCCACCCTTTTGCCGCGTTACCTTGAAGATCGGCTTGAACTTGGAAAGCGGCCCATACTCGATCACCCCCAATGCCGGGAAGTTCTCAGCGACGTACCAGATCTCCTCCCCATTGACCTTCGGCGCCGTCGGCACAAATCCCACCGACTGGGCCATTAAGTAACGCGATTTGCCGTCCACCGAGGTCGCCCCCAGCGGCCCGTCCTTGCCCGCCGACCACGTCATCTTCGTATGCTTCACGCTCGGCAGGTGCATGAACGCGGACGGGGGAGCATCGGTCATGTCGGCCATATCATTCGCAAACGCGCTGCTCAGCACGATCAGCCCCAACCCCTTCTTCACCTCGTCGGCACGATCGATCAAAAGCTGCGAAATCATTTCGCTGGACCCCGGCAGCAACGGGATATTGTCGCCCGTGCCCGACGCCGCCGCGCTTTTCGCCGCCGGTGGTTCGAGATACGAGTGCTTCATGTAGTATTGCGCCGTAACATTCCCCGCCGCTCCCGCCGCCCCGCCTCCCCCGGCCGGCGCGTCCGGAAAATACAATGTCGGATCGACATTCAGGCTCGTCGCGAACTTGAAGATGTATTCCGTATCGCTCTCCGTCAGCGGATCGGCGGTTCCCGGCGCGGTGGCGATCCTGTAGATCGTCGTTCTCAACTCCGGCACGCTCCGCGGAATCGCCATGTATCGTAGCGCCAGAAGGCATTCCTGAAGCTGCGGATCGTTCTTGAGTTTCTCCACCGCCAGCCCGACATTCTCCGCCCGAAACAGGTCTTTGCCCCGCTCCAGGTTCCGTTGCGTCGCGGCCAACCGCCGCTTCTCCATGTCCTCATACGCATTGGTCAGTCGCCGCGCGCGTTCCAGGTCCTCCTTGGTGCGCTCGCGCAGCCGTCCTTCGGGAAGCGGATGCGGCGTGCGATCCTGCGTCGGATCGGGCCCCGACAGCGCCCCGCCATCCGCCGGAAACGCCATCGCCGGCTGCGTCGCACTTGCCGACAGCAGCTCCTTCGCCACCATCGCATTGGCCGTCGCCATGCTGCTCTTCTTCATCCAGTCGTCAAACCACAGGTTGAATTGCTGGTCGGTCGTGTTGTGATACTTCTCGCGCAAGTACAGATAGAGCGAGTCCCTTTGAAATCGATACTTCAACTCCGGCCACTGTTCCATCTTCCTGGCATAATCCGCCGCCTTCCGCGCCCGCTCCTTCTTCATCTCCAGTTCCTGCACCATCGACGACGCCTTCATCTTCTCCACGACGTTGCTTGCTGATGCCAGTGTGCTCCGGCTGGCCGACAACTGCTGCTCATCCTCCGGCGTATACTTGATCCGCAGATCCACCACGCCTTTCGTGAAGAACCCAAGGACCGGCGTTACCTCTTTCAACACGTACGGGTCAACAAACTTCTGGGTCGGCTGCGCCGCAAAACCCAGCAGATCACCCGTCCACGGCCCATCGGCATACTCCAGGAACTGCCTCCGCCGCTCCTCCAGGTCCTCCAGCCGCTTCCTTAATTCCTCCATCGCCTTCTCCGAGGACTGTTCGCGAACCTCCATCTCCTGGCTCCGGCGCCAGAGTTCCGCCGCCTCATCCCAGTCCGACCGCGGCCACGGCGCGGCATCCGGCTCCTTCTGCATCACAATCGATGCCCGCTTTCGCGCCAGTGCCAGGTTCGACCGCGCCGCCGCCAGCGCCGCATCGTCCCCCGGCCCCCATGTGGGCGGCGGCTTGCCCGGCTCGCCGTACACACGCGTCTCGGGCCCCGCGAACCCCCGATACGCCGCATCCACCAGATTCTCCTCGCGCGGCGTCGCAAAACCCTCGTCGTAGATCGAGTACACCGAATCCCCAAGCTGATAGGCGAAATACACTTCGCCCAGCACCGGAAACGCCATCGACGCACCCATGATCGCTAGGTCCTTGGCATCCGCCCGGCGAATCTGTTCCAGTTGGCCCACGATCGGCACCCAGTTCAGGAACATCTCATCCGCGACCGTCGCCATCACCTGGTCCATGTCGCCGTGCGAGTGGATCGCCGTCTTCAGCACGTTGGTCACCGACAATAGCGTCTGCGGATCGTTCATCTTTTCATGGCCAAACTTCCGCCAGTTCCACGCGAGCCCTTCGGTGAGCAAAATCGTGCCCGCAACGCGCTGGGAATCGACGAACTGCAACCCCAGCTCGTCGAGCACGTGTTCCTGCACGCGCTCGCTCAGCTGGCCCACCTTATCGCTCGCGGCCTCCAGATAAATCGCCGGCTCGCGCGCCACGCTCTCAATCCCCTGCAATTGCGAGCGGAACCATAGCTTGTCGATGTCCCACGCCTCGTTTTTGTGCCGTGCGATCAGGTAATCGCGCAGCCTTCGGCTCTCCGCGAAGCCCATGTCATACATCGCGTAAAGAAGCGTGATGTGCATCCCCTCGG
>JBBRIN010000147.1:0-7686 GCA_038221115.1 Tepidisphaerales bacterium | reverse complement strand
GTCACCACCGCCGCCGCCGATCTCAAGAAGTCCGGCAAATCCGGCGTCGTCTCTGCCGGCGCCGCCGCCTCGCCCGCCACCCACGCCCTCGCCCACGCCATCAACGCCAAGATCGGCGCCATCGGCAACACCATCACGCTGCTACAGGATCCCGCCGGCGATCGCCCCACCCACCGCCAAGCAATCACCCAACTCACCGACGCCATGAGAGCCGGCCGCGTCAACACCCTGATCATCCTCGGCGGCAACCCCGCCTACGACGCCCCCGCAGATCTCAAGTTCGCCGACGCACTCGCCCAACTCCCCATGACCATCCATCTCAGCCTCTACGAGGATGAGACCTCCAAACTATGTAAATGGCACATCCCCCGCGCCCACTACCTAGAAGCCTGGGGCGACGGCCGCGCCTGGGACGGCACCGCCAGCATCGTCCAACCTTTAATCCTCCCCCTCTACGACGGCAAATCCATCATCGAGCTCCTCGCCGTGATCTCCCGCGACACGATCATCGACGGCCGCCAAATCGTCCGCCGCACCTGGCAGCAGCTCATCAAAGGCGATGGTTTCGACTCCCAATTCCGCAAGACGCTCGAAGCCGGCCTCCTCCCCAACAGCGGTTACCCAACCGCCGACGTCGCCCCGCAGCTGAAAACCCTCCCCGCCGCACCGCCCGCGCCCCAAGGCTTCACCCTCCGCTTCGAGCAGGACTCGCGCGTCTACGACGGCCGCTTCGCCAACAACGGCTGGCTCCAGGAAACTCCAGCTCCTCTCACCAAACTCACCTGGGACAACGCCGCCCTCATCTCCAAGAAAAACGCCGACGCACTCGGCGTCACCACCGGTGGCATGATCCGCATCGAAGTCGCCGGCAATATCGCCATCGAGCTCCCCGCCTACGTCCTCCCCGGCCAACCCTTCAACGTCATCTCCCTTCCCCTTGGCTACGGCCGAACCGCCGCCGGCAGCGTCGGCAACGGCCTCGGCTTCAACACCTACGCCCTTCGCCGCGCCGACTCCATGTCCTTCGGCCTCGCCACCCGCGTCACTGCCGCCGCCGGCTCCTACGCCCTCGCCGCCACCCAAAACCACCACATCATCGACGACATCGGCTTCAAGGCCCGCGAAAAGCGCGTCGGCCCCAAGGGCGACAGCGGCAGCCTCGTTCGCGACACCACCTTCGCCGAAAACCAGCGCAACCCCCGCTCCGCCCACGGCGGCCCCCGCACCGTCCCCCTCGGCCTGCTCGGCGGCGCCAACCAGCTCTTCGATCCACCCAGCAAATTCAGCGATCCTCACGCCTGGGGCATGGCCGTCGACATGAACACCTGCATCGGCTGCAACGCCTGTGCCGTCGCCTGCCAGGCCGAAAACAACATCCCGGTCGTCGGCAAGCACGAGGTCCTCAACCACCGCGAGATGAACTGGATCCGCATCGATCGCTACTTCAAGGGCGCACCCGACGACGATCAAATCGACGTCATCTACCAGCCCATGATGTGCGTCCATTGCGAAAACGCCCCCTGCGAGCAGGTCTGCCCCGTCGCCGCCACCGTGCACGACTCCGAGGGCCTCAACACAATGGTCTACAACCGCTGCATCGGCACGCGGTACTGCTCCAACAACTGCCCCTACAAGGTCCGCCGCTTCAACTATTTCGACTACCACAGCAAGCCCCCGCGCCAGGACACCGCCGACACCTGGCTCAATCTCCCCGACACCCAGCAGAACGAAGTGATCGACAAGATCAAGCGCATGGTCTTCAACCCCGACGTCACCGTCCGCATGCGCGGCGTCATGGAAAAATGCACCTACTGCGTCCAACGCATCCACGGCGCAACCATCGCCCGCCACCAGGACGGCAAGGACATCGCCGACGGCGACATCGTCACCGCCTGCCAGCAGGCCTGCCCCACACAGGCCATCGTCTTCGGCAACCTCAAAGATCCCAACTCCCAGGTCCGCAAGCTCCAGGAATCCCAGCGCTCCTACGGCGTCCTTCAAGCAGAGCTCAACACGCGCCCCAGAACCCGCTACCTCGCCAAGCTCCGCAACCCCAACGACGCCCAACCCGCGCACGGCGAGACAAAACCAGAACATCACGCATAATCCGAACAGTCATGGCCACGATCGCAACAAGCATCGCCAAAGACATCGACAACACATACGATGATCCGAAGCACCGCGCGCCCCTCGTCCTTGGCGGCAAGAACTTCAACGACGTCACCAACGCCGTCTGCCACATCGCCGAACGTCCCACCACCCTCGGCTGGAAAATCGCCTTCGCCATCTCCCTCTTCTTCCTCGGCATCCTCGGCGTCTGCCTCGGCCGTCTCGTCCTCACCGGCATCGGTGTCTGGGGCAACAACCAGCCCGTCAGCTGGGCCTTCGATATCGTCAACTTCGTCTTCTGGGTCGGCATCGGCCACGCCGGCACCCTCATTTCCGCCGTCCTCTTCCTCTTCCGACAGAACTGGCGCACCAGCATCAACCGCTTCGCCGAAGCCATGACCATCTTCGCCGTCGTCTGCGCCGGCCTTTTCCCCGCCATCCACGTCGGCCGTCCCTGGCTCGCCTACTGGCTCTTCCCCATCCCGAATCAGATGCACACCTGGCCCCAGTTCCGCAGCCCCCTCCTCTGGGATGTCTTCGCCGTCAGCACCTACGCCACCGTCTCCCTGCTCTTTTGGTACATCGGCATGATCCCCGACCTCGCCACCCTGCGCGACCGGTCGACCAGCCCCATCAAGCAAATCGTCTACGGCCTCTTCGCCCTCGGCTGGACCGGCTCCAGCCGCCACTGGCACCGCTTCGAAAAGGCCTATCTCCTCCTCTCCGCACTCGCCACCCCCCTCGTCCTCTCCGTCCATTCCGTCGTCTCCTTCGACTTCGCCACCTCCCAGCTCCCCGGCTGGCACACCACCATCTTCCCCCCATACTTCGTCGCCGGCGCCGTCTTCGGCGGCTTCGCCATGGTCCTCAACCTCGCCATCCCCGCCCGGCAGTTCTTCGGCCTCAAGGACATCATCACTCGCCGCCACATCGAAAACTGTGCCAAGGTCCTCCTCGCCACCGGCCTCATTGTCTCCTACGCCTACGCCACCGAATTCTTCACCGCCTGGTACGGCGCCAACCCCTTCGAAAAGTTCGCCTTCATGAACCGCGCCTTCGGCCTCTACGCCTGGGCCTTCTGGATCATGGTCTTCTGCAACGTCATCGCCCCCCAGGCCCTCTGGTTCAAAAAGGCCCGTACCAACCTCCTGGTCGTCTTCATCGTCGCCTTCTTCGCTAACATCGGTATGTGGTTCGAGCGCTTCGTCATCATCGTCACCTCGCTCACCCGCGATTTTCTACCGTCCAGTTGGCACTCCTATCGCCCGACGATCATCGACATCGGCATGCTCGCCGGCAGCTTCGGCCTCTTCTTCACCTTGTTCCTGTTGTTCTGCCGCTTCCTTCCCGTTGTCGCCATGGCCGAGGTCAAGACCGTCATGCCCGAAGCCCACCCGCACGATGCCCCGCACGCCAAAGGCCACGCGGACTATCGTCCCGACGAACACTTTGACCCCGTGCGCGGAAGCAAGGCCCCCAGGTTCCGGTAGGGGGGTAGGGCAGTGATGACTCTTCGCGGCGATCATCGCCGCGCCGTTTAGCTCTCGAGGATTCCCGATCATGAGCACGTTGCTCGAACCACAACTGATCGATGACGAAGACGACGGCGTCCGCCACGAAGCGCCCGAGCACATCGAGCTTATCGCCCTGATGGCCGAGTTCGACTCCGTCGACGCCGTCTTCGCTGCCGCCCAGCGCGTCCGCGCCGAAGGCTTCCTTCGCTGGGATGTCCACAGCCCCTTCCCCATCCACGGCATCGACGCCGTCATGGGCGTCCGCCCCACCATCCTCCCCTGGCTCGTGCTCGGCGCCGGCCTCTTCGGCCTCGCCGGCGGCATCGCCCTCCAGTGGTATTGCAACGCCCACGATTACCAATATCTGATCAGCGGCAAACCCATCTGGAGCCTCCCCGCCAACATCCCCGTCGCCTTCGAAACCACCGTGCTCTGCGCCGCCCTCACCGCCGTCTTCGGCATGCTCGCTCTCAATCGCCTGCCCCAGCTCTACAACCCGCTGTTCAAGAGCGCCCGCTTCCGCCGCGTCACCAACGACCGTTTCTTCGTCGTCATCGATACCTCCGACCCCGAATTCGTCGAATCAAAAGCCACCGCCATGTTCCGCGAACTAGGAGCCGTCTCCATCGAACGCATCGAAGACTAACCGTGGCACGGGCGTCCCGCCCGTGTTCGGGTCCCAAGGAAAGCACATGGGCGAAACCCCAGACACCAACCCCTCCATCGACGAACCCCTCCCCGAGGAAACCCTCGCTCCGCGCCAGCCCAAGCTGCATCGCCCCCCCTTCGTCATGATCGCCGGCTTCCTCATCCTCACCATCGCCACCTGGCTCCCCCTCGTCCTCTTCGCCCGCGCGCGCACTCAAACCACCGATGAGCCCCGCGTTTCCATCATGCAGGACATGGGCACCCAGCCCAAATATCGCGAGCAGCAGTCCAGCGACGTCTTCGCCGATGGCCGCGCCGACCGCCCCCCGATCGAAGGCACCGTCGCCCGCGGACAGCTCCACGATGACGATTTCCTCGACCGCGGCTTCACCCACCCCACGGGCGCCGACGTCAAGTTCTTCGATGGCTTCCCTCCACAGATCAGAGTGACCGAGCAACTGCTCGCCCGCGGCCAGGAGCGCTTCAACATCTACTGCTCCATCTGCCACGGCCACGACGGCTACGGCCACGGCCCCGTCAACGAACGCGCCGTCGAACTCGGCTCGCTCGAGCCCACCAGCACCAAGTGGACCCAGGCCGCCTCCCTCCACCAGGACAACGTCCGCCCCCGCCCCAACGGCCATCTCTACAACACCATCAACGTCGGCATTCGCAGCATGCCCGGCTACGGCTCGCAAATCGGCGCCCAAGACCGCTGGGCCATCGTCGCCTACGTCCGCGCGCTCCAGCTGAGCCAGAACGCGCCCCCCAATCTGGCATCCAGGGAAACCCTCGACACCCTCTCAAAAACTCAACCCGGATCGGCGGAGTAAGCATCGTGGCAGTACACGCGGAACATCACGGCAGCGACGGCGGCGCAAACGCCCCCTCTCTACCCGAGCGCCTCCGATTCGAGGGCCGCGACTGGCTCGTCTACAGCGCCGTCAAGATCGCCGCCGTTTTCGGCCTCGTCGGCAGCCTTCTCCTCGGCTACATGTACGATCCCTCTTTCCGCCGATTCTACTTCGCCTATCTCGTCGCCTACGCCTTCTGCCTCAGCGTCGCCGTCGGCGCGCTTTTCTTCGTCCTCATTCAGCACCTCACCCGCGCCGCCTGGAGCGTCAGCGTGCGCCGCATCGCCGAGGTCATGGCTTCCACCATGCCCGTCCTCGGCGTGCTCGCCGCCCCGATTATCTTCTCCGTGCTCACCCAAAAGGGAGATCTCTACCGCTGGGCCCTCCCCTATAGCTCCGCCTCTCCCGCCGCCATCAAAGCCGCCGCCGCCGGAGAAGATGAAGTCGAGCCCACCGCCATCGAACTCGACCCCAACCCCCAGGTTCACGAGCACCCGCGCATGCTCGATCCCCTCACCCTCCAGAAGCGCGCCTTCCTCAACCCCTGGTTCTTCACGATCGCCCTGGCCATTTGCTTCTTCACCTGGACCACCATCGCCCTCTGGTATCGCCGCCAGTCCGTCAATCAGGACCGCACCGCCAACCCCGCCCTCACCCTCAAGATGCAAAACGCCGCCGCCCCCGCCCTCGTCGTCTTCGGCGTCACCGTCAGCATCGCCGCCTGGCTTCTCCTCATGTCGCTCGACCCGCACTGGTACAGCACCATGTTCGCCGTCTATTACTTCTCCGGCTCCGTCCTCAGCTTCTTCGCCTCCATCATCATCATCATCTATATGCTCCGCCGCACCGGCTACCTCAGCCAGAGCGTTACCATCGAGCACTTCCATGACCTCGGCAAATTCCAGTTCGCCTTCGTCTTCTTCTGGGGCTATATCGCCTTCAGCCAGTACATGCTCCTCTGGTACGCCAACATCCCCGAAACCACCGGCTGGTATTCCCGCCGCGGCGCTACCACCGCCCACGGCCATGTGACCGGCTGGACCTACCTCTCCCTCGCCATCCTCTTCGGCCAGTTCCTCATCCCCTTCGCCGGCCTCCTCTCGCGCCACGTAAAGCGCCAGCCCGCCCTCCTTGCCCTATGGGCCGTCTGGCTCCTTGTCTTCCATTACCTCGATCTCTACTGGGTCGTCATGCCCGAGTACGGCCCCGGATTCAAAGTTCATGCGATGGACCTCTTCGCCGTCATCGGCGTCACCGCACTCATGCTTACCGGCATGTTCCGCTTCTCCGCCACGCGCCCGCTCCGCCCCACGGCCGACCCGCGCCTGGCCGACTCCCTCGCGTTCCAAAACATCTAGCGCAAAAGCTATGAACTCTCTGCCTACTGTCTACTGACCGGTATTGATTCATGACCAGCAAGCAACCCGCAAACGCTCCCCTGATCGTCACCGTCGGCGCCATCTCCGTCATGCTGTTCGTCGTCATCATGTTCGGCATCGAAGCCTGGTTCCGCTACGAAGAGCGCCTCGAGGTCGACGCCAAATGGGCCTCCTCTCCCAACTTTTCCCTCATCAACCTGCGCAAAGCTCAGCTCGACAGGATCAACACCGCCTCCGTCGATCCCAAGACCGGCACTCGCGCCATTCCCATCGCCGACGCAATGCGAACCCTCGTCCAAACCGGCGGAAAGCTTCCCTCAACTCAACCAGCAAAGCAGAACTGATCCCAATCATGCAATCCGCTTTCAACCTCAAACTTCGCCTCACCCTCACGCTCCTCGCATTACTCGCGCCGCTGACCACCCGCGCCCAGATCTGGCAATCCCCCGGCGGCCCCGCCGACGTCGGCAACCCCGACTATCGCCCCAACGAGCTCAAAAACGTCTCCGTCGCCGAACACCGCGGCGCGCAGATCCCCCTCGACGCCGCCTTCACCGACGAAACCGGCCATCCCGTCCGCCTCCAGCAATACTTCACCGGCAACAAGCCCGTCGTCCTCCAGCTCGGCTACTTCGGCTGCCCCATGCTCTGCGGCCTCGTCTCCCACGGACTCCTCGACTCCCTCAAAAACGTCGCCCTCATCCCCGGCAAGGATTTCCAGATCCTCTACGTCAGCATCAACCCCTCCGAAACCCCCGCCCTCGCCTCTGAAAAGAAAAAATCCTACCTCGCTGAGTTCGGCCGCCCCGCTACCGCCGACGGCTGGCATTTCCTCACCGGTAAAAACGACCAGATCCTCCGCCTCGCCGAATCCATCGGCTACAACTACCGCTGGGTCCAAAGCGCCGGCCAATACGCCCACCCCGCCACGATCATTTTCCTCGCCCCCGACGGAAAAATCTCCCGCTACCTCGGCGGCGTCAAGTTCGACCCCAAAACCGTCCGCCTTTCCCTCATCGAAGCCTCCGAGGGCAAAATCGGCTCCGTCATGGACCAACTCTTCCTCACCTGCTTCCAATACGACGGGAAGCAGGGAAAGTATGCGATGGCTGCCATCAACCTGATGAAATTGGGCGGATTGGCGACGATCGTGATCTTCGGCGGATTGGTTCTCGGATTTAT
>JBBRIN010000146.1:0-7689 GCA_038221115.1 Tepidisphaerales bacterium | reverse complement strand
AGCTGTATAACCTTCGGAACGGAAGGTAACCCGTAACCCATCCCGTTAAGCCGCTACATTTTAGAAGGAGAAATCATGGCCCACCCCTCCCACTCGCTGCCCCCGTTGCCGTATCCCACCGACGCTCTGGAGCCCCACATCGACAAGCAGACGATGGAAATCCACCACGGCAAGCATCATGCCGCATATGTCGCCAACCTCGCCAAGGCGCTCGAGCCCTACAAGGATCTCCAGGACAAGCCCCTCCACGAGCTGCTGCAAAACAATCTGGCGATTGTCCCCGAGGCCATCAAGACCCCGGTCCGTAATAACGCCGGCGGCGCTCACAACCACGCTCACTTCTGGCAGATGATGAAACCCAAGGGCGGCGGCCAGCCCCACGGCAAGCTTGCCGAAGCGATCAACAGCACATTCGGCTCCTTTGATAAGTTGAAGGAAGCGATGACGCAGGCCGGCACCATCCGATTTGGTTCCGGCTGGGCCTGGCTCGTCAAGAACGGCGCCAAGCTTGAAGTCACCTCCTCCCCGAACCAGGATAGCCCATTGATGGAAGGAAAGTTCCCCATTCTCAGCATCGACGTCTGGGAACACGCCTACTACCTCAAGTACCAAAACCGCCGTCCCGAATACCTCGCCGCCTTCTGGAACGTCGTCAACTGGGACTTCTGCGAAGAACGCTTCGGGAACAAATAAGAAAGAGTAGGCGGTACGCAGAATGCGGTAGGCAGAGAAGACCACTCTGCCTACTGCCTCCTACTTCCATGGAAAAGCCAGCCCCCATATCCCATCCGATTCACGAGCTTCTCGCCCGGCGATGGAGCCCCCACGCATTCGATGCGCGGCCCGTTGCGCCGGAGAAGCTGGCGCGTTTGTTTGAGGCCGCGCGCTGGTCTGCCTCCTGCTTTAACGAGCAGCCGTGGAGCTTCATTGTCGTCAAAAAGCAGAATCCGTCAGAATATCAGGCGATGCTCGAATGCCTCGTCGAAGGAAACCGCTCCTGGGCATCCAGCGCGCCGGTGCTGATGATTTCCGTCGCCTCATTGCAGTTCGCCCGCAACGGTCATCCCAACCGCCACGGATACCACGACGTCGGACAGGCCGCCGCGCAGCTCGCCCTGCAGGCCGTGGCCGAGGGACTCTGCGTGCATCAGATGGCCGGCTTCGACGTTGAGAAGGCGCGGCTGCTCTATCACATCCCTCCCGCCCACGACCCCGTCGCCGCTTTCGCACTCGGATATCCCGGCGACGTGAATTCCCTCCCCGATTCAATCAAACAGCGAACGCTCGCCCCGCGCGCCCGCAAACCAATCGAACAGTTCGTGTTCGCCGCCAAGTGGGGGATTACCTTGCCAGACGTGAAGGTCTAACGTCCGCTCAACCGCTTACGTCGCGGAGGCCGCATTCGCGCGCGGCCTCGGAATCGGAGGTTCCTCCGACCCGCCCCTCTCTGAGCGCGCCAGCAACTCGGCGACCATCGCCTCCACTGGAACCACTTCCTCAGGCCCCTGTGGCCGCGCCATCGCGCCGCCGGTCGATTGAAACTGCACGCGCGTAGAACCCGCCTCAATCGAATCGCCGTCGGACAATGCCCGGCGGAGGAATCGCTCCCCACCCACCTTGGTCCCATTGCTGCTCCCCAGGTCCACCACCACCCATTCGACCTCATCCGCCGCCGTGCCCGGCTCTATCGCAAAATGCGCCCGCGACAGCGCTGTATCCGACAGGCAGATGTCGCAGTCGATCGCCCGGCCGAACGTGGTCGAACCTCTCACCTCGTGCCGCGCCGGCGCTTTACCCGTTTCATGTACGATCACG
This sequence comes from Tepidisphaerales bacterium, assembly GCA_038221115.1. GTDB lineage: Bacteria > Planctomycetota > Phycisphaerae > Tepidisphaerales > Tepidisphaeraceae > JANXVV01. The sequence continues at coordinate 5,874 of JBBRIN010000146.1, read as the reverse complement.
TGAGCCATGCCCGCCTCATTCAAAAGAAATGCACCCCACGTCAAACGCTACTCGATTTAACATCCGGTTGCGATCCCAAAGTTGCGATTCGGGTCGCCAAAATCCCTCTGCCTTGCCACCTTGCCCCCGTTGCCGTAAAACGCCGCGATGCGCCGACTTTTCCTTTGCGACTGCCAGGCGGGCGACATGGTCGAAGACGTCTATGTCGTCACCAACAAGCAGTTGGCGCAGACGGCCAACGGCAAGCATTACATCAAGGCATTCGTGTCCGACCGCTCAAACCAGATCACGGCGCGCATGTGGAACGCCAGCCGCGACATCTTCAACGCCATGCCCGATGGCGGATTCCTGCGCCTGCGCGGGCGCGTGGAAAACTACCAGAACAACCTCCAGATCATCATCGAGCAGATATGGGCGGCAAAGGAAGGCACCTTCGAGGTCGGCGACCTCATGCCCCACACCTCGAAGAACATCGCCAAAATGTCCCAGAAGCTGACCGAGATCCTCGGCAGCATCCAAAACCGCCACCTCGCCGCCATCGTTCAAGCATACCTCGACGACGAAAAGCTGATGAACGCCTTCTGCCGCGCCCCCGCCGCGCAGACCTTCCACCACGCCTTCATCGGCGGCCTCCTCGAGCACACCCTCAACGCCATCGAGGTCGCCGACGCCGCCGTCAAGTTCTACCCCGGCCTGAATCGCGATCTGATCGTTGCAGCTCTCTTCCTTCACGATATCGCCAAAACCTGGGAGCTCGTCTTCGAAACCTCCTTCGGCTACAGCGACGGCGGACAGCTCATCGGCCACATCGTCAAATCCGCCATCTGGCTCGACCAGAAGGCCAAGGTCGCCGAACAGGCGCTTGGCGAGCGCATCCCCCCGGCGCTGGTCAATGCCCTTCAGCACATCATCCTCAGCCACCACGAAAAGCCCGAGTTCGGCGCCGCCCGCATCCCCTCCACCCCCGAAGCCGTCTTCGTCGCCATGATCGACAACCTGGACGCGAAAATGATGATCGTGCTCCAGGCATGCCGCGGCGAGTTTGGCGGCGGCACCGCCGAGGGAAACTGGACCGAGTACATCAAGGCGCTGGGAGGCCGCTTGTATCGCCCCGACGTCGCGCCCGCCGACGTCGGCGAGGGCGAGCTGCTGGATACCGAAGCCGGTGCGGTCGTGGCCCCAGAGCCCGAGGAAATGCCGACCTTAAAGCTGTCGATCAGCAATCCGCTGTTTGAGTCGACGCCGCCAAAGAAGAAGTAATCCGCGCCGATAATCTCACGTTGCTTAGCACGATCGCCGCGCAATTGGAGGTTGCATGGGTCTTGCTGTTCGCTCAACACGCCAATTCAGCCTCACCAAACAAAGAACCGGCGCTCGAGTGAACGCCGGGTCAGCTTTAATTTGATTTCTGACTGATTATTCCGCCGAGTCCAGCGCCGCCTTAAAATCCTTCTCCTGTCGAAGCCCCACAAACTTCTGCGCCACCTGCCCATTCTTAAAAAGGATCACCGTTGGAATCGCGCTGATGCCGTACTTGATCGAAATCTCCCGGTTCGCATCCGTATCGACCTTCCCCACCTTCACCTTGCCGTTGTAGTCCGTGGCAATCTTCTCGATCGTCGGCGCCAGCATCCGGCAAGGCATGCACCATTCAGCCCAGAAATCCACTAGGACCGGAACCTCACTTTTCAACACCTGCTCTTCAAAGTTTTGATCGGTGAATTCGACGACGTTTTGGCCGGCCATGTTCTTCTCCGTGGGATGAACCAACGCTTCAGCGCGATCATAGGAGCCGGTCAAAGGGGTGTCAACGCACGCCTTGAACCTTGCACCACGGGCCACAGATCACCGGCCCGCCTTGCCTTTTGCGGCCGCAGCCTGCGCCATCTCAGCCTTCACTTGAAGCATGTTCAGCACCGCAAACACCAGAAGCACCGCGCCGCCGCCAAACGCCGTGATAACGATCGAACCCGGAAGCGCGGCATACGGCGAATCAGGGCCCCTCACGTACTTGAGCGCGCCGAACAGAATGAGCAGCATGCCAATCGTGAGCAGAATCGGAATCATCGTCCGCTTGATATTGGAAGTCGAAACCGCCGTTTTGCGCGACCGGACGTGCCCCAGCATCTGAGGATCCGGCCGAGGCGCCATCATCGTATCGTCGTCAGCCCGCGCTTCCGTCGTTCCCCAGTCGCTCCCCTCCGCACCTTCCTTGCTCTCCGCCTCGACCACAAACGCCGGCTCCCGCGCCGGCGCTTGCGGCGCAGACGCGCGCGGCGCCGGCGCCGGCGTCCCAGCGCGACCACCCGCGTTTGGCGTAACCGCCGCCGGCGGCGCAACCGCCTTCGCAACCGGCTTCATCCCCGGACCCGCCGGACGAATCGCCCCGGCCGGTGGTGGTGGCGGCGCCAGCGGCCCCGGCCCAGCCTGCCCGATCGCCCCCACATGCGCCGTGTTGTGCTCCCCGTGTACATCCGCCTCGCCACCCTCCGGGTCATCGTGATGCCCCGCGGCAAGCGCCGCTAACGCATCCGCCAGCTCGTCCTTTTCATCTGCCATGCATCCATCCCGACGCCCGCGCAAGCGCCGCGCCTCTTGTCGTCCACCACCCCGCTCGTCCCGCCAAGTGCGAGAATCCGCCGTCCGAAACCCTTTATCTTCACCGCATTACCGGACCACGCCGACTTTCCCGCTGTCGCGAGGGCATTTTACATTGTCCCCGCTCCGACGCCCCAAGTATAGTGCGCCCATGCTCGGGGCGCAAGGCTCAACCTCGCGCTACAGCGTGCGGCCACCGGCAGTCGCCGGCTTGTTTTACCCCGCCGAGGCCCAGGCGTGCCGCCAACTGGCCGCCGCCTACGTCCAGCCCCGGCCCCAGACCGCGCGGCTCGTCGCCGCCAGGGCGTGGATCGGTGGCATCGTCCCGCACGCGGGCTGGATCTGCAGCGCCGCCGTCGCCGGCCAGACCATCGCCGCCATGGCGCCGCCCGGCAAACAAGTCGTCGACGTCGTAGTCGTCTTCGGCGCCGTGCATACGCCGGCAAACCTACAGGCGGCCGCGCTGGATACGCATCGGTCCTGGCTCGTCCCCGGCGGCGACAGCCCGCTGCCGCAGGAGCTGGAAGCAAAGCTCGTGGAAAGCTCCAGCATGCTCTTTGATTTTCAAGAGGAGTTCCACCGCAACGAACACGCCGTCGAAGTCGAGTTGCCGCTCATCCAGCAGGCATGGCCCAAAGCGTCGGTCCTGCCCATCGAGGTGCCCCTGATCGATGCCGCGATCGAAATCGGCCAACGCACCGCGCGGCAGATCGCCGCGGCGAATCTCAACGCCGTATTCCTCGCCAGCAGCGACCTCACGCACTACGGCCCGAATTACGGCTTTGCCCCCGCCGGCGTCGGCGAAAACGGAATCCGCTGGGCCATGGACAACGATCGCCGCTTGCTCGATGCCGTGGCGCGATTCGACGTCGAGTCCATCGTCCCCGAGGTTCGCGGCCGCCTGAATGCCTGCGGCGGTGGCGCGATCGCCGCCATGATGGCCGCCTCCCGCGAGTTCGGCGCCTCCACCGGCCAGGTCATCTGGCAGACGAACAGTTATCAGACGCTCGCCGACGTCGCGCCGCAGCCACCGACCAACGCCGTCGGCTATGCCGCAGTCGTCGTCGGATGAGCAGCAAAAACAGCATCGCTTGATGCTATCGGCCAACATCCGGCGCACCCGCCACAGCCGTCCCGCCGGAAACGAGCCGGCTTGCTTTTCCCGGCTCACCGGCAGGTCGATGCCGCGGCCCATAATGTCGCCGTTTTCGGGACGTGGAAACGGATTTCAGTCGGCACACGGACGTGGAACCATAGTCGAACCATAGTGGAACGCGGGTTGCTCTGACCCGCTCACAGGCAACGGCCGCCGGTCACAGGAAGAACGCTTCCAAACCCCCGGCCTCAGGAGAGATCATCGATGAACGAGCAAGAGTTCCAGTCCAAGCTCGCCGAGCTCATGGGCGAGATCAGCACCCTGCCCGCCACCGAGCGGCAGAAGCTGGAAAAGCTCGCCGATGAAACCCGCGTTCGCCACGAGCGCCTCCGCCAAACCGTCAGCAGCCTCCAGGAGAGCCTCGATTACCTCCGCCTCAGCATCAAGTACCTCGTCTTCGACCTCGAAGCCACCCGCCGCGAAAACGGCTACCTCCGCAAAATGCTCGAGGAGACCACCGAGAACGACTAACCGACAAAGTGACCAAGGTGTTTCCCCCGGGCCGCTCGCCAGAACGGCCCTGGCCCACGGAAACCCAATCCACCAAGCAGACGCCTCGCACGGGCGTCTGCTTCTTTGCGCTCCTGCACGGGACGGCGAGGCTCCGCCCGAGCCGTCCGCCTTTCCTCCATCCCCTCCTCCTGTACTCCCGGAAGGGTTCGGGTGGCGGTTCCCTCGGCTGCGCCATTTCAACCTAAAGCATTTCAACCCACGTGTAGCACGCGGTGGGGCGGACATTTGTCCCGCGACACAACTCGCCACACGCCGCCTACTCCCCGACTCGACCGACCGAATCCCCAGACTCACAGAATCTGAGAACGACCGCGTCCGGGTGCCACGGGTCGCCATACTCGGCTCGTTGTTACACACAAGTCCGCGAGACGGCGTTCTTGCGGCGGCAATGCGGATGAGTCCGCAGCCAGCGCGCACAGCCTGCGGTTGATCAGTCGGATTCTCCCCGGGTATTTCGGCGGCGCAAAGTCCGCTCGTTTGCGCAGGCGGATGCCGTCGCGCACCAGCCGGCGCAGTTGTTTGGCGAAGGCCCGCCACTCGGCGTCGTTGTTGCGTTCGTCGACCTTCTCGATCTCACGCAGCAAATGCACCAGGCAATACTGGCGGTCCTCGGCGGCGACCGAATCATAAGCGCCGCAGAAGTCGCTCACCAGCGTCCCGGCGAACGCCTCGGTGAAGAACTTGCGCACGGCCGGCCCGCCGCGGCTCTTGTCGATCTGGTAAAAGCAGGCGTCGGCGTTGGCGAAGCACCAGAGCCAGTGCGTTTGCCCGTCGACGCGCCAGCCGTGGCCTCCTGTGCGTGGTGATGTCGTAAGAGAACAACATCATCGCAAAAGGCCGCTGCTTGCGCTAGATTTGTAATATATGATGCGGCGCGGAGCTACGGAAAATCGCTAAAGTGAATGGCATTCGTCCTTGACCCCTTTTCCGGTCCTGAGCATGAGCCGCGTCGCCGACTGCTATGACAACGCGGCGATGGAAAGCTTCTGGGGAACCCTTAAGACCGAATGGGTGTACCCGCGAAAATATGAGACCCGGGAACACGCCCGGCAGTCGATCTTCAAATACATCTAGTGCTGGTACAATCGCAAGAGACGTCACTCAGCGATAGGCTACAAGAGCCCCGAGCAGTTCGAGGCAAGTCTCAATTGACGAACTTTCGCCGCGCCCACCGTTCGTGGGGAAGTCAGCGCAGAATTATTGTCCCGCGGTCTGTTCGGCTTTGCGTTTCTTTTGATTCTGCGCGTTCTGGTAGTGATCGGGACCGACGACGGGTGGGTTGGGCGGTGGCGCGTGCTGCGCGGCGAGCCTGGCCTTGGCCGCTGGCCAGTCGGGGTTGGGGGTGGCGGTGAACGCGCGTACATGGCCGATGTGGATGAACTCCCCGTGCACACCGAATGCGATTCGGTCCTTTTCCCGGCTGATTTTGGGGTCGGAACCGAGCACAAAGTGGGTGTCGTCGACGCGGGCGAGGACGGTGTCACCGGCGAACTCCACCGTAATGGGATACCACTGGCCGGGTGTGAACGTGAAGGCGGAAGTGTCCAGGATCCGCCGCGGATCGGAGGCGTCATTGGTCGAAGCATCCTTCTGGACCGTGAACCCGT
>JBBRIN010000145.1:0-7751 GCA_038221115.1 Tepidisphaerales bacterium | reverse complement strand
CGATGCGCGTCTGCAGATCAAACGTGCCCGCCGAGCTGACATTGAAGGAGTACGCAAGCCATTCACCAGGCGCGGTCAACGTGACGTCGAAACCCTTTTCGCTGCAGCGCTCGACGTCAACGCCCGTGCTGCGGAAGCTGCCGGTGGTGTTGACCGTGTCGCCGTCGTGATAGGCGAAGCCCTCGCCGCCGTTGTCGAACGCCTCAGCCTGAAGGATGCCCGGTACAGGAGCGGGATAACCATAGAATGGCGTCGGACCTGTAAGCTCCTGATACGCCAGCGCGATCGCGGCGGACAGGTCCAGTCGCTTGTAAGTCCGGTTGCTCGCCGCGTCGAAGGTGTTGCCGCCGCTGCGCTGCAACACCGACATGATCCCATCCGGCGTCAGGTTCGCGTTCACCTGCTTCACCAGCGCCGCCGCCGCCGTCACAAAGGGCGCGGCGTAGCTCGTCCCGTCGCCGCTCGTGACGTACGTGCTTCCCTTTTGAAGAATCGGCACGAGGTTGCCCGGCGCCAGCAGCGCGATCTTCGGACCCCGGTTCGTGTGCGCGGTCAGCGCGCCGTCCGGATTGATGCCCCCGATCGCAAACACGTTCGGATCATTCGCCGGATACGGGACGTTCGACAGATCCCCCGTATTCCCCGCCGACGCGGTCACGAACACGCCCAGGTCGTGCAGTTGCGTCACTTGCGACTGCTCATTCTGCTGAAACGTCTGCTGCGAGTATGCCGCCAGCGACAGATTCACGCCGACAATGCGGTACTCCGGGTGGTTCTTGACGAGCCAAAGCACGTAATCCAGCGCCTCGCCAACATGCTGGTCAAACTCCGGCGATGCCTGGCTCGGCGTGGAAATCTTCAGCGGCAGAATTTTGGCGCCAGACGCGATGCCTTGGTAATCCGCGCCGTCGCCGCCCAGATTGCCCGGATACACCCACGGGTTGGCGGCCATGATCCCGGTCGTCTGCGTGCCGTGCCCCACCGCATCGGTCGCGTCGCTGTTGGCGTCGTAAAAGTTCCATCCGCGCGTGTCATCAACAAACCCGTTGCCGTCATCGTCCTTATTGTTGTTTGGGATCTCGCCCGGGTTGATCCACCACTGCCCGGCGAGCGACGGATGATTGAAATCCACCCCCGAATCGATGTCGACAATGACCTCGCCGGCGCCGGTGATGCCGGGATACAACTGCGCCGCCACGTCCTGATGAATGAGCTGTGGAATCGCCCCCCAACTGAAAAGCGTGCGCGCCTCCAACGCTTCGCAAAACCCGGTGCGCGGCGCGGTTACAGCCGTACTGGCGCTGCGCCGGCAGACGAGTCCCAACCGTGTTTGCGTCCTTGCACTCATACCGAGGCATTTCCCCCGCATCCAGCAGGGGAACCATTCAATAAAGTGATTATCGGTCATCAAGCAGGCCGGACTGTAAAACATAGCCGGCGCGGCCATGGTAGCCCGGTGCAGGAAGGATGTCCTACTGGGAAAGACAGAAGGCGGTTCGACGCCTGCCGATTCGGATGAGGCGGCAGGCATGGCCCGGCTTGCTGGTGAAGCCACGGCGGTAGGGCTAAATTGATGCTCCATGGTGCCGGCCGAACACGAATCGATCGGTAATCATCCCGCGGGGATCGGTGGTTACGCGGTTCGAGCTGAGCTGACACCGGGGCAAAGCTATCTCGCCGTGGCGCCGGGCGGTCGTGACGTCCTGCTCAAAGTGCTCGACCCGGATTGCCTGCTCGTCCGCCTTCAAGAGGTCAAACTCCATCCAAACGTTCGAGACCGCCTCGCGCGCGTGCGCGAACTAGCTCATGCGGGGGTGGCCAACCTCTACGGCGTCGAGCGGGATCCGCAGTTCGGCGGCGGCATCGCCTCTCTCATTTGGGAACACATCCCCGGCAAAACCCTCGAAGACTGGGCCGCGATGACCGAGGTGGCACCGCCGCAGCTGTTGCTGGTGGCCCGCGAGCTGATCCTGACGGTTGCCGCGCTGCACGGTCGCGGCATCGTTCACGGAGCGCTTCACGGGCGGAACGTGATCGTGACACCCGAGGGAAGGCTCAGGCTTACCCACGTTAGCCCGCTGCTGTATGCCGACCCGCGCCACGATCTGGCCTGCATCGCGGAGCTGTTTCGCGAGTTGGCATCCCGCCGCGGCAGCGACGGCGCCGCCCTGGAGGCGCTGGCGCGGGAGGCGGACCAGCCGGAAGGCAACCTGCGATCGATGGGGTCGCGCGCCGCCTCGATCATCGACCGGAAGCGCGAAGAAATGCCAAGTGAGACGTCTGGCGCCGAGGACGCACAGCGGCGGCGAGCGTCGCGGCTGACGGCAGTGGCGGTGGTGGCGTTAGCGGTGCTGATTTCGTATGGGATCCGCCAATACGTGAACGCGATGACCCCGAAGGCGCCGGTTCCCCCCATAGCGCCGCCGGGGGCGGTCGAACCTTAACGCGTAAGTCGGGGCGGGAGACACGCGCGGCGGCATGCGGATATAATGCTCCGGACATGAGTGCGGTCAGCCGTTATCTCGATCCGGTCCTCATCGAGCGCCTGAATTATCTTCAGTTGTCGGCTCGCCGCGTCGTCGCGGGAAGCACGCTCGGGTCTCACCGCAGCCGCGTAAAGGGGGCCAGCATCGAATTTCGGCAGCATCGTTTCTACGTGCCCGGCGACGAGCCGCGGCGGCTCGATTGGCGCGTCTTCGGGCGGACCGACCGCCCTTACGTGAAGGAATATGACGAGGAGACCAACCTGCGGGCGCTGATCCTGCTCGATGGCAGCGGGTCGATGAAGTACGGTCGCGCCAGCGCGACGAAATTTGATTACGCGGCGTCACTTGCCGCGTCGCTGGCGTACCTGATGCTCGGGCAGACGGAGTCGGTGGGGCTGGGCGTGTTTCGCGAGCGGATTGATGCCTTTCTGGCGCCGCGAGGAGGCACGCCGCAATTGCCACGGTTCATCGACGTGCTGGAACGGAGCAGCCCCCGCGGCGAGTCGCGGCTGGTGACGGCGCTGCACGATGCCGTGAATCGGCTGGAGCGGCGATCGCTTGTGATCGTTGTCTCGGATTTCTTTACCTCGGTCGAGCGCTTCCGCGAGGGAGTCGCTCACCTGAAGCACGACCGGCACGAGTTGATCTGCCTGCGCGTGCTGGACCGCGACGAGCTGGAGTTCCCGTTTCGGCGGTGGTCGCGCTTCAGCGGCATGGAGGGTGAGCGGGCGCGGCTCTGCGAGCCGGCGCTGGTGCGCAGGGCGTACATGCACAGCTTCCGCCGGCACCGCCAGGCGTTGCAGGAGAAGTGTCAGGCGTTTCACGCCGAGCTGCACGAGTTCGTAACGGACCGGTCACTCGGCGATGCACTGTCGCTGTTCCTTCGAAGCCGCATCGGGGCGTGAGGTGCAATGACGTTTCGCAATCCGATCATGCTCGTGGGACTTGCGGCGGCGCTCGTGCCGCTGGTGTTGCATCTGTTGAACCGCGCGCGCTACCGCAGCGTGGCGTGGGGCGCGATGATGTTCCTGGACGGGCTGGAGCCGCGCGCCTATCACGGCGCAAAGGTGAAGCAGTGGGCGCTGCTGGCTGCGCGAACCGCCCTCCTGGGGACGCTCGCCGTGGCGCTCGCCCGGCCGGTGTTGCCGGCGGGTGCCGCGCCTCCCGTGCGTCAAGGGCGCACCGCGGCGGTCATCTTGCTTGATACCTCGGCGAGCATGTCCTTAAACGACAACGGCCGCGTGCGACTTGATCTGGCGCGGGAGGCCGTACTTCAGTTGCTGTCGCCCGGGATGAAGCGCGGCGATGACGTATGGCTGTTGCCGCTGAGCGAGCGCGACCCTCAGTTGCCGCCGCTGTATGCGACCGATCCGCAGGAGATGGCGCGCCGGCTGAAGGACGTGTCGAGCGCGTCGGGGCAGGCAGACATCGCCGCCGGGTTGCGCCAGGCGGTGCAACTGCTGCGAAAATCGGAGGCGCCCAACCATGAAATCTACGTCGTCTGCGATCGACAGGCGGGCAGTTGGCGCGGCGTTGAAGCGCCGACCTTTGCCGCGGAGTGGCGCGCGATCGCGCCGCCGACGGTTCGAGTGATGGTGATCCCGGTGGGGACGGAGGATTTTGACAACGTCGCGGTTGAGGCGATCGACCTGGTCGGCGAACCGTTCGTCATCGGGCAGGCCGGCGAAGTGGAGGTTCGGCTGCACAACTACGGTGCGGTGCCACGCTCAGCGGCGCTGCTGGACGTCGGTGTGAGAACCGCATCCGGGCGGCGCGTGACGGCGCGGCAGGCCACGATCAGTCTCCCGGCAGGCGCAGTGACGCGCGTGCCCGTTCCGATCACGTTTACCGAGGCGGGATCGGCTGTCGTTCACGCACAGGTCACCGCGCCGGGGTTGCCGACGGACAAGCGCCTGGACGTGTCGGCGGAGGTGATCAAGGACATCCGGGTCCTGATCGTCGATGGCGATGAGCGCGAGGGAACCGCTCAGAGTGCATCGGATTTCCTGCGTGCTGCATTAGCGCCCTACCGAAATGCCAAGCGCGATACCGCGACGGTGACCGTGACCCGTCCGGACGTTTGGACGCCGGCGGACCTTGCCGACGCGCGGGTCGTGGTGCTCGCGAATGTCGGTTCGTTCAGCGAGGCCCAGTCCAGGGCGATCGAGCAATTCATCTGGGACGGTGGCGGCGTAATTCTCGCTCCGGGAGATCAGGTGCGGGCCGAGAACTATAACGCCCAGTTGCGCTGGCTGCCCGCGCTGTTGCAGCCCCCGACGGCGGAGAGCGAGGCGGGTCTGACGGCGCTGGGCGCGGTCGAGATCGGGCATCCGGCATTTCGGTTTTTGAAAGGGCGGGGCGAGGCGGCGCCGCCGGTGGCGGTACGCAGGTATTTCCCCGCCGCGCCGCGGCTTGGCTCGGACGTGCCGGCGAGCTATACGGACGGCAAACCGTTCATGATTTCCCGCGGGCTCGGGCGAGGGCGAGTGGTCTTGATGACAACGCCCGTCGATACCGAATGGAATGGATTGCCGCTGACGAATGTCTTTTTGCCGCTGGCGCAGTCGCTCGTGCGCTACGCAGCAGGAGGTCCTTCGGGTATCGCGGTGGCGCGGCGAAACCTGCTTCCGGGCAATCCGATCGTCGCCGACTTCATTGAGCCGCTGGACCCGCGGACGGTGACCGTGTCGGTGCCGGGTGGCGGCAAGCCGGATCTGCTCCGTCTCTCGATGGCACGGGGGGATTTCGGTGGACAGGTGACGTATTTCGGCACGTACGCGCCTGGAGTTTATCGAGTATCCCCGCGCGGGCCTTTTGATTTGCGGGCGCAGCACTTTGTCATCGCCGAGGCGCCGGCTGCCGAGTCAGACCTGACGCCGCTGACCGACGAGCAGTGGGATCGAATCGGGCGGACGATCGGCTGCGAGCGCATCGATCCGGAGAGTGGAGCAGTGACGGTGGCACAAGATGCGTACCGGAATGGAATGGAGCTGTGGTTGCCGCTGGTGGGCGTTGCGGTCGTGTTGAGCATGATCGAATTGTCGGCGGCGCGGCGGTGGGCCGGGAGGGAGACGTGATGCTCGCTGCTGCACTGAGCTGGCAATCGTCGCGATCCTTCCTGCTGGTGGCGTTGCTCCTTATCGCGTTGGCTCTGGGCGCGGTGGTGCTGTACGCGCCGCAGGCAAATCGGATGAGCTGGCGGTGGCGCGCCGTGCTCATCGGACTGCGCATGGCGGCGCTGGGCGCGCTGGCGGTGTCGATGCTTCAGCCGGTGTTGACGCGGCCGCCCGAACCGCGCGAGCAGGGAGCGATCCTCGTGCTGCTGGACCGGTCGCACAGCATGGAGATTCGCGACCGCTACGCGCGTACAGCGCAGGTGGTGGCGCTGGCCGATGGGATGGGCTGGCTGCCGCCGGGCATTCGGCCTCGCGAGGGTGAAGCGGCGCGATGGGCGCACGAGGTGCGCGCGCAGCTTCAGGAACTCGCGGCTGCGCAGAGCCAATTTAATTTCGCCACGGTATCAGGGCGCGGAACGGCCGACGCGGAGGCGCGCCTCACGGAGGCGCAGACGCGCTTCAATACCGCGGCCGATCTGCTGTTCGCGCTGCCGCAGGGAGTCAGGCCGGGCATGACGCTGGCGATCAAAAATCTAAGAGTCGCGATTGAAAAGGAGAAGAATTCCTTGGCCGGGCGTAGCGAGGCGTGGGCGCAGGCCGTCAGCGGGGCGCTGGATGCGCTGGACCGGTCGGTCTCGGCATCTCAAGCCGCGGCGGATGAAGAGTTAGCCGCCAAGAACGCAGACGTTCGTGCGGTGTGTGAGGAGATTCGCAAGCTGTCGCGCCTGGGTCTGGCGGAGCAATTGGTGGTAAGGCCCGGCACCGGGCTGCTGGCCGTGCTTCCGGCAGGGGTGCCGGTATATGCCTATGCGATCGGAGCGGGGGTGACGCCGGTGCCGGTGAAGGGCGCAGGAAGTCGCCCGGTGCGGCGATTGATGCTGGATACCGAATCGGTGGGGATGGATCTGTCGCAAGCGATTGGCCTGGTGCTGGACGAGCTTCGCGGGGTGCCGGTGCGGGCGGCGGTGTTGCTCTCGGACGGAAGGCAGCCTGTCCCGCGCGATCTGTCCGGCGCCGACACAACTGCGGCCGGAGTGCCCGTGTACACGGTTGCCATAGCGCCGAAAGCGCCCTTAAATGACCTTGCGTTGTCGCAGGTCTCAGTGCCGGGGGGGGTACATGTAGGTGAGACGTTCGCGGTGCGGGCCAAGGTGCGCGGAAGGGGAATGGCCGGCAAGCCCGTCGACGTTCACTGCATCGTCGATCGTCCGCAGGAGCAGCTGGCTGCATTGAAACCGGCGGACGCGCTGCCCGCGGAGCAACCCGCCAAACGCGTCACGCTCGCGAGCGATGAGACGGCCGATGTACGTTTCGACGTGCGGATCGACCAGCCGGGGCCGCATCGCGTGACGTTGCGAGTGCCGGATTTGAAGGACGAGATCACTGTCGAGAACAACGTGGCCGAGCGATGGCTCAAGGTCTACCCGCGGCGGACGAAGGTACTGATGCTGGCAGATGCGCCGGGTTGGGATTTCCGGTTTGTGCGCGACGCGCTGCGCGCAGCGGGCGGATATGAGGTGGAAGCAACGGTGCTGGCGGGCGGCCCACTGACGACGTTGCCGGAGAAATTGCTGGGCGAGGACGTGGTGATGCTCTTCGATGTGGCGGCGGATGCGCTGAACGCGCGGCTGTGGGAATCGCTCCATCAACTGGCGGTCGAGCGAGGCGGACTGGTTGTCTTGGTGGCCGGCCCGGAACACGTGCCAAGTGAGTATGGCGAAACATCTCTGGCACGATGGCTGCCATTCGCTCCATCGGCTGCGTCATGGCGAAGGTGGGAGGGCGGCGAGCCCGCCTTTCAGTTTGTCCCGCCATCGACGGAGGCGGCCGGCGTCGAGATACCTCATTTGACGAATCAAGCCGCAATGGAACCGCAGGCATGGGCATCACTCGCGCCCTTATACGAGTACCTTTCGCTGGCGCCGCTGAAGCCTGGCGGGCGAGCGTTGTTGCTGGAATCAATCACGCGAGAGCCGGTAATCGCGGTTCAAACTTTGGGCGCGGGGCATGCTCTATTCGTGGGCATCGATGAGACATGGCGGTGGAGATCAGGCCACGGTGTGGCGGGAGAAGAGATGACGGGCACCGCGCAGGAGCGAATGTGGCTGCAGATGATCCAGGGGTTCGCCGAGGCCCCCTATGCCACCAC
>JBBRIN010000144.1:0-7793 GCA_038221115.1 Tepidisphaerales bacterium | reverse complement strand
GCGCGCTACCGGGCAGATCCGGCGGCGGCGAAGAAAATGGCGACCGATCCGATCGGACCGGTTCCAAAGGGCGCTGATGATGCCGAACTGGCCGCGTGGTCGGTCATCGGAAACGTCATGCTGAACCTGGACGAGATGTTCTTGAAACGATGAAGCAACCGGATAGCCGAGCCAATGGACGGATTCCTCGAACAACTTCAACGTCGCACCCGCAGGCATTTCCTTCGCGATTGTAACGTCGGGCTCGGTGGGTTGGCGCTGGCGCTCCTCACCGGAAGCGCTGCCGGCGCCGAGTCTTTGACCTCCGTTGCCAACCCCCTCGCCCCGCGCGCGCCGCACTTTGCGCCGAAGGCGAAGCGGGTGATCTATCTTCATCTGGCCGGATCGCCGCCCCACCTCGACATGTACGATTATAAGCCCGAGTTGGTGAAGCATACCGGCGATCCGTGCCCCGCGGAGTTGATCAGGGGCAAGCGCTTTGCATTCACGAGCGGGGTGCCAAAGTTGCTGGGCACGCCGCACAAGTTTGCGCGGTACGGGCAATCCGGGGCGTGGCTTTCCGATGCCGTTCCGAATCTGGCTCCGGTGGTGGACGAGCTGTGTTTCGTCAAGTCGATGTGGACCGATCAGTTCAACCACGCGCCCGCGGAGTTGATGATGTTCACCGGCTCGTCGCAGTTCGGGCGTCCGGGGTTGGGTTCGTGGGTCACCTATGGCCTGGGGAGCGAGAGCCAAAACCTGCCCGGTTTCCTCGTGCTGGTCTCCAGCGGAACGAACCCCAGCGCGGGAAAGGCGCCGTGGGGAAGCGGGTTTTTGCCTTCGGTTTTTCAGGGCGTGCAGTGCCGGTCGGAGGGCGACCCGGTGCTGTACCTATCGAACCCGCCGGGAATGGACTCGACCGTGCGCCGGTGGAGCCTCGACGCCTTGCGCGAGTTGAACCAGCGGCAGGCGGCGGAACTGGGCGACCCCGAGACGCTGACGCGCATCGCACAATACGAAATGGCCTTTCGAATGCAGGTTTCCGCCCCATCTGTAATGGATATCTCCCGCGAGCCCGCCGTCGCGCTGGAGGCGTATGGCGCCGAACCGGGCAAGGGTAGCTTCGCGAACAACTGCCTGTTGGCCCGGCGATTGGTCGAGCAGGGCGTCCGGTTCGTCCAACTGCACGATTGGGGTTGGGACTTTCACGGCAACGGACCGGACTTGGAAATCAAAGACGCGCTGGTGAAAAAGTCCGCAAAGGTCTTTAAGCCGATCGCGGCGCTGATTCAGGATCTAAAGGCGCGCGGGCTGTTGGACGAGACGCTGGTGATCTGCGGCGGCGAATTCGGCCGGACCCCGTTTCAGGAAGGCCGAACCGCCGGGCAGCGGCTGGGGCGCGATCATCACCCGGATTCGTTCACGGTCTTCATGGCCGGTGGCGGCGTAAAGCCCGGCATCACCTACGGCGCGAGCGATGATCTGGGGTATCGAGTGGCGGAAAAGGCGGTGCACTGTCACGATCTTCAGGCGACCATCCTGCACCTGCTGGGCTTCGAGCACGAGAAGTTGAGCTATCGGTTCCAGGGGCGCGACTATCGACTCACCGATGTCGAGGGGAAAGTCGTCCGCGACATCGTCGGATGATTGCGCCCTACAGTTGCGAAGCATATTCCAGAAGCGATGCCTCAAACGGGCGGGGCGACCAGCCGAAGTGATCCAGAAACTTGGTCAGGTCAGTCGTGTTGTCCTCCTGGCTCATGATGACCTGATCGCGATTGAAGGGGAGGAGCCTGGCGGGGGCGATGTGCGTGAGCAGCTTGGCGTACCAAACGGGCAACGGCATGACCCACCGCTGGTGGCCCACGATCATCTGCGCCACGACGTGGTGGAGCTGGGGCCAGGTGAAGCGGTCGGGGCCGGCGATGGGGTAGATTTCTCCGATGGTTTTGGGGTTTTCGAGTGAGTCGACGAAGGCGCGGGCCACGTCTTTGACATGCACCGGTTGGAGGAGGCCGGCGCCGCCGCGCCCCAACACGCCGCGACCGAAATAAGGCATGAAGAGAAAGGGCGGAGCTTTCTTGCGTGCCCAGGCGGTTTCCATTTTCATGAACTCGCCGCCGGGACCGTGGATGAGCGAGGGACGGAAGATCGTCCAATTCAACCCGCTGGCGCGGAGGTGTTGCTCGGCTCTGTATTTAGTGCGGTGATAGGTGCTGACGGCGCCGGGCCGGGTGCCGAGGGCCGACATGTGAAGAAAGCGGTGGATGCCGGTCGATCGGGCGGCATCGACGACGTTGCGGGCCGCCTCATAGTGGAGTCGCTCGAAAGTCGCGCCGGCAGACGGCTTTTCCATAATGATGCCGACGAGGTGGATGACCGCTTGGCAGCCGGACATCGCGGCGCTCAGGGTGGTCTGATCAAAGAGCGAGCCTTTGAACGAGATGACGCGTTCGCCGTGGGCCCGGAGGGGTCTGAGGTTCACGAGCGCATGCACCGGGTAGTCGCGCGCCACCAGCTCTTCGACGACGGCGGATCCGACAAAGCCGCTGCCGCCGGTGACGAAGACGGGGGAATGCATGGGTATGGAGCTCCTTCTCTGAAGTTGGGGTCGATCGTAGACTAGCGGGGATGGCGAGTGAAGCGAAGCGGTTGCGGTTGGGGACGCGCGGCAGTTTGCTGGCGAGGACGCAGAGTCAGCTCATCGCCGGCGAGCTGGAGAAGCGCCACCCGGGGTTGGAAGTCGAGCTGATCATCGTGAAGACGAGCGGCGACACCATTCAGGATCGGCCGCTGCACGAGGAGGGCGGCAAGGGGCTGTTCGTCAAAGAACTGGAGCTGGCACTGTTGGCGGGCGAGGTGGATTTTGCGGTACACAGTTACAAGGACGTCCCGGTAACGATGCCGCTGGTCGAGCAGTCGGGGTTGGTGATCGCGGCGACGCCGAAGCGCGAGGATGCGCGCGATGTGCTGGCGACGCGCGAAGGCGAGGCGCCGAGGGGATTGATGGAACTGGCGGCGGGGACGGTGGTGGGAACGGGCAGCCTTCGGAGGCAATGTCAGATCCTTCAGAAGCGCGCGGACCTGAAAGTGCAAGCGATCCGAGGGAACATCGA
The DNA here is from genome assembly GCA_038221115.1 of Tepidisphaerales bacterium. GTDB lineage: Bacteria > Planctomycetota > Phycisphaerae > Tepidisphaerales > Tepidisphaeraceae > JANXVV01. Next base: position 4,698 of record JBBRIN010000144.1, on the reverse strand, counting down.
CACGCGACTGCGGCGACTCGATGAAGGAAAATATGGCGCAATCGTGCTGGCGATGGCTGGGCTGCGGCGCACGGGATTGTTTGATGCCACGCGGATGCATGTCCTGGATCAACAAGAGATGTTGCCGGCGCCCGGGCAAGGAGCATTGGCGCTGCAGTGCAGGCTCGAGAATGAGCGAACTCGATCGCTGTTGAGCGTGCTGCACGATCCGGAGGCGGAAACATGCGTGGGAGCGGAGCGTGCCCTGGTGATGAAGCTGGGAGGAGATTGTCATTCGCCTATTGCGGCGCTGGCGGTTCTTGAGGGGGACGCGATGAGCTTGCGCGGCGCGGTGGGAGCGCGAGATGGGGGAACTCCGGTGGTTTATGCCGAGGCTGAGGGCAGACCTGATCAGATATCTGCGATGGTCGATGCCTGCTATCGCGCGCTCTACGATCAGGGAGCTGAAGGGCTCTTGCGACCGAGTTGAGTCAAGGGCATGGCGCGGGCGCAATAATTCTTTCGTGATCGATGTTGAGAACAGTGGCGAAAGCAACCGCGTATAACGATTGCAGGGCGAACGTGGAGCTTTCGTTTGGTTGTCTGTTCGGAAATGTGTTGCGTTTGCAACACCCGATCGATAAAGATTGAACGAATCACCCGAACGTGCCGGATTGTTGTGGGGGCCGTGTGCCGGTGCATGCTGCGAGGCTTAGCTTGGATGCGACTCGCTCAAAAGTCCTGATTCTATCCGGTCAATCGCAGGCCAACGCGACCCTGGTGGCAGCGCTCAAAGGTTTGTCCAGCGTCCGGGAGGCTGGGTCGATCGATGAAGCGATCGAGGCGCTGCGTCACGATCAATTTGACGCGATCTTTTCCGATGCGTCCGATTTCTTGCCGCTGGAGCGGGCGCTGGTCAGCCAGCAGGCCAACCTGATCCTGAACACGATTGGGGAGGGGGTTTGCATCGTCGATGGGGAGGCGCGATGTAACTGGATGAACAAGAAGATGCAGGCCTGGCCGGCGAGGGTTCACGAGAAGATTCGCCGCACGTGTCAGGAAGCCTTTCAGATTTTCAGCCACCAGGTTTCGCCGCAAGTCACGCCCGCCAACGATTCGACCCCCCCCGCCTTCTTCAGCCGCTCCAAACGATACGCCCTGAACATCGAGGACCAGCAGTTCCTGGAGATGATCGCCAGCCCGGTGATCACGCCATCCGGCCAGGTGGTGCAGGTGGTCGCGGTCGTGTGGGATGCGACGGGGACGCGGCGGCTGCAACAGAAGATCGACGCGATCGACAAGGCCGGCAGCGAACTGGTGCGCTTGGAGGCCGACGCGCTCAGCAAGATGAACGTGGGCCAGCGCCTCAAGCTGCTGGAAGAGAAGATCATCAAGTACACGCGCGATTTGATGCACTTCGATCATTTCGCGATCCGGCTGCTCGACCGCAAGAACAACAAGCTTGAGCTGGTGATCAGCGTCGGCCTGCCGCCCGAAGCGCAGGAGGTGGAGCTGTTCGCCGCAACCGAGGGGAACGGGATCAGCGGTTACGTCGGGGCCACGGGGCGAAGCTACATCTGCCCCGATGTGGAGCGCGACCCGCGGTACGTCGTAGGCCTCGATCAGGCCAAGAGCAGCCTGACGGTGCCGTTGCGGCTGCACGACAAGATCATCGGCATCTTCAACATCGAAAGCCGCCAGCGCGCGGCTTTTAACGAGGACGATCGTCAGTTCGCCGAGATCTTCGGACGGTACGTGGCGATCGCGCTGAACATCCTCGACCTGATGGTGGTGGAGCGCGTCGGCACGGCTCACAAGGTGGCAGACGATGTATGCGCCGAGGTGGCGGGCCCGCTGAACGATATCTCATCGGACGCGGCGGCTCTGATGGACGATTACATCGGCAACGATGAGCTGCGGAACAAGCTGCACGCGATCATCGATAATGTGGCAAGCATTCGCCGGAGCCTGCGTCAGGCCGCGGAGGGGACCAACACCACCGTGCTCGGCGCCGGCGACGTGAAGGCGTGCGAAGACCCGGTGATCCAGGGCGCGCGAATCCTGGTCGCCGATGACGAGCCGAACCTGCGGACGACGATCAGCGATATCCTGCGGAAATATCAGGCGACCGTGACCGTGGCCGCCAACGGCAGCGAAGCGATCGCGCTGGTCGACGCGCAGACGGAAGGCGACGAATACGACCTGGTGCTGAGCGACATCAAGATGCCGGACAAGAGCGGCTACGACGTGTTCGCGGCCGCGCGGCGCAAGAGCCTGCGCGTGCCGGTGATCCTGATGACCGGGTTCGGCTATGATCCGAATCACAGCATCGTGCGCGCGAGCCAGGAGGGGCTGCAGGCGGTGTTGTTCAAGCCGTTTAAGGTGGAGCAACTGCTGGTGGAGATTCGCAAGGCGCTTCAGTTAACGGGGCGGGTGGTGGGGGCGGAGTAAGCAGTTCACGGGCGAGCGACACAGAGCCGGCTCGGGCACGGCCATGCCCGCGAGCCCTGTTCCCTCACCCGATGGCTTCTGCTATAACCCTCCACTCCAATTTGGCTCTCAATCCAAGGACAACGAGGTACTCACATGCTCAAGCGAATGATTCTCACGGGTGCGATCGCAATGGCGCTGACGGCCGCTCTGGCCTTGCAGGCCCAGCCGGGTGCGACAACGAAGCCCTCCTCAACGACGCAGCCGTCTGCCGGCGCGACGACCAAGCCAGCGGATGCGGCGGCGACAGGCAAGCAGACCAAGACCCCTTCCGGGCTGACGATTATCGAAGTCGCCCCCGGTGACGGCTCGGCCAAGGACGGCGACATCGTCTGGGTTCACTACACCGGCGCGCTGAAGAATGGCAGCGTGTTCGATTCCTCGAAGGGCAAGGACCCCATTCAGTTCACCCTCGGCAAGGGCAACGTCATCCGCGGTTGGGATGAAGGCATCAAGGGCATGACCGTGGGCGAGCGGCGGCAACTGATTATCCCGCCGGAGCTGGGGTACGGCGCGCAGGGGTCGGGCGAGAAGATTCCGCCCAACTCGGAACTGCACTTTGACGTCGAGCTGATCGGCATCGCCCGCGTCGCGGCGGAGTGATGCTTACTTCGATTCGAGCGAGCTCAGGTAAGCGCCGAGTGTAATGAGCGCGACGCCGGCCCAGTTGATGCGCGAGGGCCGTTCGCCCAGGAAGAAGAAGGCCAGGCAGACCGCAAGGGGAACGGAAAGCTTGTCGAGCGGGCTGGTTTTCGACACCCCGATCTTGTCATAGGCGAGGAAGCTGAAGATCCACGACGCGGCCCCCGCGATGCCGCTCAGGATAATCATCACAATGGCAGTTCGACTGAGCGTGCGCAGGTGGACATGGCTGCGCGCCACCCCGGCCACCGTTACGCAGATGCACATCATGACGATACTGCGCAGGGCCGTCGCGAGGATCGGCGGGATGTCCTTCATCCCGATCTTGGCGAAGATGCCGACCAGTGCGGCGGTGGCGGCGGCGAGGATGGCGTACATGACGCCGGTGGAGTAGTTCATAGCGGTAGGGGGTTTTTGGCAAAGCAAAGCTCTTCGACGATTCGGCCGCCGATGAGGTGCTCCTGGATAATGCGCTCGGCATTGGCGGGCGTGACATTGCGATACCAGGCACCCTCCGGATACACGACGGCGACGGGGCCGTCGATGCAGATGCGCAGGCAGTCGCACTTGGTGCGATAGCAGATGCCGTTGCGGCCGGCAAGGTCAAGCTGCTTCAGCCGTTGTTTCACGTAATCCCAGGTCTGCTGCCCCTGAGCCAGGTCGACGCAGTCGGGGCCGAGGCATACAAACAAATGCCGCGTCAGCTTCCCGATGCCGAATTGCTCGGCCATGACGGGGGGAGAGAGCCTGTCGGGATTCGCCATGGGCGCATTCTAGCGTGGGTGTCGTCGGTTGAGGCGCGGTGTTTGCTAGTTCATCTGCTGCGTTACTTGTAATCTGACTCGACGCCATCAAGCTCGAGTATCACCACCATTCGCTCTATCGAGCAGGAGTACAGACCATGGGAATTATTGCGTGGATCGTTTTGGGTCTGATTGCGGGTTTCATCGCCAGCCAGTTGGTGAACAAAAAAGGTGAAGGGGCGATGGGCGACATCGTCCTCGGCATCATCGGCGCCGTCGTCGGTGGCTTTATCGCCCACCTGCTCGGCTGGAGCGGCATCACCGGCTTCAATCTGTACAGCATGCTGATCGCGGTGGTGGGCGCGGTCGTGGCATTGGCGATTTACCATGCGGTGATGGGTCGGCGCGCCGCGTGATCCGTGTTCTGCCGACATCGGAATGAGTTGGGCGGCATACAGGCCACGCGTCACTGCGTGGCCTGTTTCATGCGCGCGGGGTAAGCTAGTCAAGATGTCGTCCGGGTTTGCCGATGCAGCTAAGATGCCACCGCGTTTTACGCCGACACCTGAGCCAAAATCTGCACAACGCGCAGGATCGGGATCGGCCGCACGCGTCTCGCGGCGCAAATGGTTGAAGAGGGTCTTCGGCATCGGCCTGTTCTCGGCGGCGTCGGGGGTTTACGGCCGCGAGGTCGAGCCGTTCTGGGTGCAGTGGCGCGACGTGGAGATGCCGCTCCGTGGACTGCCAAAAAGCTTCGAAGGTTATCGCATCACGCAGCTCACCGACCTGCACGCGGGCGAATTCGTCCCGTTCAGCTATTTGCAGCGCGTCGTTGACGACGTAA
>JBBRIN010000143.1:0-7799 GCA_038221115.1 Tepidisphaerales bacterium | reverse complement strand
TCATCAGGCGCGCCGGGAGGTGGATCATCTGGTCGATGCGCCGCCAGATGCCGCCGGGGGTGAGGACGCGGGTGTCGCCGGTGACGCAGGGATTGGAGGCGTTGATGCGGCCGGACTTGGGGCAGGTGTGCCACTGATTGATGGTGTCGTCGTACTGCACGCCGGGGTCGGCGCAGCGCCAGGCGGCAAATGAGATCTGGTCCCAAAGGTCACGGGCCTTGAGGGTTTTGGCGATCTTACCGCTGGTGCGGAAGGTGAGGCGCCAGTCGCCGTCTTCTTCGATGGCCTTGAAAAACTTGTTAGGGATGCGAATGGAGTTGTTGGAGTTCTGGCCGGAGACGGTGTAGTAGGCTTCGCCGTTGAAATCGTAGTCGAGCTTGAGGCCGAGCTTTTTGGCCAGCTCCTGCTGGTCTTTGGGGATGTGCTTGATGCCTTCGGCCAGGCAGGCGACCTTGAGCTCTTCGCGGACTTTCCAATTGACGAAGAGCTCGACGTCGGGGTGATCGAGATCGAGGCAGCACATCTTGGCGGCGCGGCGGGTGGTGCCGCCGGACTTGATGGCGCCGGCGGCGCGGTCGCCGATCTTGAGGAAGGACATGAGTCCCGAGGATTTGCCGCCGCCGGAGAGGGGCTCATTTTCGCCGCGGAGTCGGGAGAAGTTGGAGCCGGTGCCGGAGCCGTATTTGAAGAGGCGTGCCTCGCGGGTCCAGAGATCCATGATGCCGCCGGGGTTGACCAGATCATCGGAGCAGGACTGGATGAAGCACGCGTGCGGCTGCGGGTGCGAGTAGGCGTCGGCGGATTTTTTGAGATCGCCGGTGTGGGGGTCGCAATAGAAGTGGCCCTGGGAGGGGCCGGTGATGCCGTAGGCGAAGTTCAGGCCGGTGTTGAACCACTGGGGGGAATTGGGCGCGCACATCTGGTGGAGCATCATGTAGGCGAGCTCGTCGTAGAACGCCTGTGCGTCGGCGGCGGAGTCGAAGTAGCCGTGCTTTTCAGCCCACCAGCGCCAGCAGCCGGCGAGGCGGTGGACGACCTGCTTGGCGGATTTTTCGGGGCCGGTGACGATGTTGCCTGAGGCGTCGCGGACGAACTGGCCGGTGGCGGGGTCGGTCTGGGGGACGCCGGCCTTGCGGAAGTACTTGCTCACCATGATGTCGGTGGCGAGCTGGGACCACTGGACGGGGATCTCGGCGTCGTTCATCTCGAAGACGAGCGAGCCGTCGGGATTGGCAATGCGGCTGGTGCGCTTTTCGTAGGCGACGGAGTTGAGGGCGTCGTGGCCTTGCTGGGTGAAACGGCGGTTGATCTTCATGACAAATTCGGTCCTTCCCTGAGCGGTGTCCGCGATCGTGCTGGTGGGCCGCGAAAAAAGGTGCGGCACAATGCGGCCGCGCCGCCGATCGCATCATGCGGTGCGGCGCCTGGTTCAACGGCGTATTTGTTTTTGCTTCGATTCGATGCACGCGGGGACGATTGATGCGCGTGTCCGGCGCGGGCGAAGTGAATTCCTTTGTTGGCGAGCGGCGGACCGGTCAGATGCGGTCGTGCATGCGCTCAAAGAAAATGCGATGTTTGTGCCCGTTGTGGAGCAGCTTTTCCTGGACGGTTTTGCCGTCGACGGTGATGAGGTTTTTGACGGGGTCGAGGGTGATGGTCTGGCCGCGCGCGACCGGGGAGGACCAGAGGAGCTTGTCGTCGGTGGCGTCGTAGACGTAAGCGGTTCCGCCGGCGCCGGTAAGATAGGAGAGTTGGCCGTCGCCCTCGGAGCCGACCATCGCGGAAGCGGGGACGGCGGGGGAACGGTCGTGCGCGCAGCCGGAGGCGGTGAGCAGCCCGAGGCTCAGCAGGCCGGCGGCGGCAAGGGAGACGAGTCGTGGGGTGACCTTGGACATGGCGAAACTCCTTTCAGGAACGCTGGGACGGAGGCGATGAGGCGGGAGAGGCCGCGGATCAGCGTCGCTCGTCGAAGTAGAGGCGGTACAAGTGTTTGCTGTTAATGTCATGGTCGTAGATCTTGCGATCGTTGACGTAGACCTTGTTTCTGTCGGCGTCGAAGGTGAGGCGGTCGCCGCCGTCGAGGTCGGTGGTGATGATTTCGCGGCCGTTGTCGAGGTCGACGACGGTGGCGATGCCGCGGCGCGGGGCGCGGAATTCGAGTAGGTGGCGTCCCTCGGTAATGATGACGCGATCGCGGCGCTGGTCGGTGCGAATCTCGCGGCGCTCCTCGATGATCACCCGGTCGCGGTGGCCGGGCTCATATTCGTGGCATCCGGCGACGGCGACGAAGAAGAGGGCGGGGGCGAATCGGGCGCAACGGGTATTAAAGAGCTGGTTCATGTTAAAGCTCCATTTCAATCCACTTTAGGTAAGGTGAGACCGGGCTGATCCTGATACTTTCCCTGCTTGTCGGCGTAGCTTACGGAGCAGGTTTTGTCGCCCTTGAGGAAGATCAGCTGGGCGATGCCCTCGTTGGCGTAGATCTTGGCTGGGAGGGGGGTGGTGTTGCTGATTTCGAGGGTGATCTTGCCGCGCCACTGCGGCTCGATGGGGGTGACGTTGACGATGATTCCGCAGCGGGCGTAGGTGCTCTTGCCGACGCAGATCGCGAGGTAGTCGCGGGGGATTTCGACGGTCTCGACCGTCTCGCAGAGGGCGAAGCTGTTGGGTGGAATCAGGACGTGGTCTTTTTCAGACCTGGCGGTATCGACGGTGACGAAGGAGCGCTCGGAAAAATGCTTGGGATCGACGATTTCGGAGTTCACGTTGGTGAAGATCTTGAACACGGAGCCGACGCGGATGTCGTAGCCGTAGCTGGAGACGCCGTAGCTGATGCGGCCTGGGCGTTTGGTGTTCAGCTCGAAGGGCTCGATGCTGATCAAGTCGCGGATTTGAGTGTCACAGAGAATGCCCATGCGCGTGTCTGCCTCGTGGCCGTCGGAGTACCTGTTGTGGCTGCTCTGAACGATTAAAGACTTGACTCTGAAAAGACTGCCTTCTCCGCCGGTTTTCCACCCGATTCGTTTGAACAATCTGCGTACCGTCAATCGCCGTTTTTAAGTCGAGAGGCGGCTGGCGGCCCGGCGAGGCAAGGGGACTTATACACTATATCTGGTGTCGGTCAACGATTCCTTTACTAAATGTGGGGTCGAAACTCTCCACATCGCGCTAAGAAATGGTGAGGACTTGATTTAGACGGTAATGCATTTTTATGCTTCGCCAAAGGGGGTTGTTGAGGGCATCAAGTTATCCACCGGCGGTCACCGAAATGGGGTGGAGAAGACGTTCGGCGTAAGGAAAATGCCAGGCGGATTCGTTGCGGCACGCGGGGCGCAAGATTGGCCGATTTGGGAAGGGCCTTTGTGCGACAGGGGCCAAAACCGAACGCGGAGGTGCAGAGAGCGCGGAGCGGAACGCAGAGAAGCCAAGCTTCGCTGCGTACTCTGGCCCGGAATTCTTTCTCTGCGGCTGTCTCTGCGTTGTCTGCGCCTCTGCGTTCAAACTTAAACGAAGCGAACAGAGAGGGAGCATCAGTGGTGGTAGCTGCGGAGGACGCCGATGACGATGCCCTGGATGCGGAGCTTGTTGGCTTCGACGATGCGGGGTTCCATGGAGGCGTTGGCGGGCTGGAGGCGGACGCGGCCGCCGGATTCTTTGTAGTAGCGCTTGAGGGTGGCTTCACCGCTGTCGAGGAGGGCGACGACTTGTTCGCCGTTGCGGGCGTTTTCGCGGCGTTCGATGACGACGTAGTCGCCGTCGCAGAGATGATCGTCGATCATGGATTCGCCGCGGACGCGCAGGACGTAGACGCCTTTGTTGGAATGGAACATCTGCTCGAGGTCGAGTTCTTCGCGGTTTTCGACGGCCTCGATGGGGGAGCCGGCGGCGATGTTGCCGAGGAGGGGGAGCTTGGTGGCGCGGTCTTCATCGGGGAGGAGATCTTCGGAGATGATCTCGAGAGAGCGGGCCTTGTGCTTGTCGCGGCGAAGGACGCGCTTCTTTTCGAGAGCGCCGACGTGCTCGAAGATGGTGACCTTGCTGGTGCCGAGCTGATCGGCAAGCTCCTGCATGGTGGGGGCGTAGCCGTGAAGGTGGCGGTAATTGCGGATGGCAACGACGACGTCGGTCTGGCGGGGCGTGAGGTTCATGCGAGGCTCCTTGTAGCGGGTGAGGTCATTGCCCAATAGGGTTCGGCGATTGTTCGTAGGAAACATTACCCTAACCGGTGGCGGGGAGTCAAGCAGGAACGTGAAAAGGATTTGTTGAATGTTATCCGGACGTGCCGGCCGATAGGAGGACAGGGGCATGAGGCCTGGCGGAGCGGGGGAAGGATTGGTCGCGCCGGAGGCGTGGCCGCAACGGCGGTCGGAGCAGGCCGCGGGGATTCGACAAGGATGTTGAATCAGGAAATGGACGCGGTCGTGTTGCCGGAGTTGGCGAATACGGATTGGTGCGTGGGGGATGCGCCGCATCAGTGGGATGTTTCGTTTACGGACCGGTTGTGGTTGACGTTGCGGCGGTGGTTGGGCGGGGATGATTCTCGTGGAGCGATGAAACTGAAGAGGATGAAACCGCAGATGAACGCGGATGAACGCTGATTCAAAAGACGGCCGCTGAGCGAAGGCACAAGCCAGATTCTTCGGTCGCCTGAGGCTCCCTCAGAATGACATCGTTCGCGCATGCGCTTTGATGCTCTAGCGGTCAGTAGTTCCCGTCTATCCGCGTTGATCTGCGTTCATCTGCGGTTCCATGTTCTGGATTTAAACAGGTGAAGCCGGGCGCCGCGAGGCGCCCGGCTTCGTTGGTTTGGTCGCGGCTGCGTGTAAGCCGAATTCTGTTTCCGCGCTGGGGCTTGCGCCCGGGCGTGGAGGCGATCATTTCTCTGGAGCGTGCGTTGCCGCACGCCTCGGGACGACCGTTTCCGGACGTTCCTGCGACCTACCCGCGGATCGGACGCCTCGGGCAAGGCGTGGGCGTCTTGCGACGCCCGTCTCCGCTTATTGGGTCTTGCTGCCGGTGGGGTTTGCCATGCCGTCCGAGTCACCCCGGACGCGGTGCGCTCTTACCGCACCATTTCACCCTTGCCCGGGGAAGTTGATAGTTGATAGTTGATGGTTGATAGAGGGCACTATCAACTACGCACTATCAACTACCAACTTCCCCAGGCGGTATCTTTCTGTTGCACTTTCCGTCGGCTTGGGCCGGCACGAGTGCCGGCTTGTTCCGCCTTGACGTTATCAAGCACCGGGCCCCCCGGCTGCGGGTGCAGCCGGGCCAGTTCGGACTTTCCTCACCCGATCCCCGGATGGGGTTCGGGCGCGACCGCCACGGCAACCGCGACGGCATCATTATACGCCATTGCGATGGCTTTGGGTGCGATCAACCGGCGGCAAGGGAAATCTTCAGGGGGCGGCCATACACGTAGCGGCCCTGCTTTCCGCCCCAGTAGCCGAAGTCGTAGGCGACGAAGATGGAGTTGTCCGTCGGCGTTTGCTCAATGGCCATGTAGTGCGTGGTGGACACGCCGGTGGTTAGACGCACGACGTGTCCCCAGGTGGCGCCGTGATCGAGGCTGAAGGCGAGGTAGTTGCCGTTCCAGGGGTGCTCGGGCTTGGCAAAGTTGGCGCGGGGCGGCACGCGGAGGCCGAATGCGGCGACCAGCGTGCCGCTGCGCAGCTCAATCAGATCGGGATCGACTACCGCGGCGATGAATTCGTTGGGATCTTCGCCGATCGGCTTTCCCTTGCGACGGACGTTGCGGAACATCTCGGCCCAGAGATCGGTGCGGTTCACGTCCAGGTCGGCGAACATCCGCGGGCGGGCGGGAGACCAGGTGCGGCCCTCGTCGTCGGAGGTTGACTCATACAGTTCGCGGCCGGTGCGCATCATGCAGAGGAGTCGGCCGGAGTGCGGTCCATGCGCGAGGCGGGCGAGCACGGGCTCGTCGAATCCTTCTGAGCCGACCTTCGGGTCGACGGCAATGGTGGAGACGAAATCCCAGTGTCTGCCGCGGTTGGTCGATCGCAGCAGCATCACCCGCGTCTTGTGCATGGTGGGGGTATAGCCGGAGGGCTCATTGTCGCCCTCGTGCCATCCGTAAAGGGTGGTGAGCAGGTCGCCGTTGGGCAGCTCGATGATGCGCCGGTGAAGGCGCATGGCGGCGTGGGGGCGGCCGCCGTCGTCGGTGGAATTGTAGAAGCTGGCGTTGGGAAGGTTGAAGGTGACGTCGATTGGGCCTTGAAGCGTGCGGTAGTCGTCGGTTGAAGTATAGAGGAGCCCGAGGCCCTGGCCCGGGCGATCTGCAGGCGTGACATAGGTCTCCAGCGCGAGGATGGCGCCGTCGCGGAGTTGGACGATGCCGCCTTCGAGGTTGACGCCGTTATCCCCGGGCTTGAGGGGGAAATCGATCCATTGCCGGCCGCCGTCGCGGGAGACGACGGTGGACAGGGCATAAGGGTAAAAGATGCGCTTGGACGGATGAGGTTTGCCAGACAACTGCGCCTGGACAACCAGCGCGCCTGAGGCGGTGCAGAGCATGGAGGGCTGCAAGCCGTCGTCGAGGATCAAGCGTTCGGGCCCGAAATCGAGCTGGATGCGCGGGTCGGCCAGGAGCGTCTGCGGGACGTTGCGCAAGACGTCGCGCGGGGGCGGCAGCGGGGCGGCGTCGGCAGCGCGCGAGCAAATGGGGGCCGTTAAATGGCAGGCGGCTGCGAGCAGAGACGCCCGGCAAACGAATTCACGGCGGGATGATCGTCGATTGCGCATATATGGCTTCCCGATCGGCGGTGGTGCTCACTCGGATCATACATACGCAATCACCACTGAAAAGAGGACAGCGGCGGCGCGGTTTGCCGATGTGAAGGGGTGGGATTTCGCGAGAGGTATTGACGTGGGCGATAGCGATCTGCTGGGACATATTCCGCTGTTTGGGAACCTGGGGCTGGCGGAGCGGCAGGTACGGGCTCGGCTGCTGCAGCCGAAGCGATTTTCGCGGGGGGAGGCGATTGTGTGGGTGGGGGAAGAGGGGAGGGAGTTTTTCGTCATCGAGCAGGGGAAGGTGGCGATCACGCTGCCGGACGATCATGGGCGCGAGCTGCAGTTGGCGTCGCTGGGGCCGGGGCAGTTTTTCGGGGAGATCTCGCTGCTGGACGGTGGGCCGCGCACGGCGACGGCGCGGGCGGAGACGGATTGCACGCTGATGGAGCTGGGGCGGGAGGATTTCCTGCGGTTCGTGGAGAAGAACCCGGCGGCGGCGATCCACGTGCTGACGGTGCTGGGCCAGCGGCAGCGCGACACCAACGAGAAGCTGCGCGGGATCAAGAACGTCAACGAGGTGATGGCGGAAAAGAGCACGGGCGCGCAGCGGGCGACCGAGCGGGTCGCGTCGACGTTTGCCTCAAACGCGTGGCTGATCGGCAACCTGTTTTTTTTCGCGGGCTGGATCGCGACGAACATCGTGCTCTGGCGGATGCCGAAGGTGGATGGAAAGCCGCGCTTTTTTGATGAGCCGCCGACGTTTTTTACGCTGGGGTTCATCATCACGATGGAGGCGATCCTGCTGTCGATGTTCGTGCTGGCGAGCCAAAAACGACAGGCGGATCGGGATCGGATTCGGGGGGACCTGGAATATCAGGTGAACGTGAAGGCGCACCTGGAAGTGATGCAACTGCACCAGAAGGTGGACCGGCTGGAGGTGCTGCTGGAGCGGCTTGGTGGCGGGGAGGACGACCGCGCGGCCAAGGCGGGGATGGTTCAGCCGACGTAGGAGGAATGGAACCACAGATGAACGCGGATGAACG
>JBBRIN010000142.1:0-7809 GCA_038221115.1 Tepidisphaerales bacterium | reverse complement strand
GCTGGGCTGATTGTCGCGACAAACGGAATTGACACTCGGGACGGACAAGGCCCACCGGCGCAAGCGGGTGGGCCTCGTCATGTGTGCCAGGCATGTTGTGTGTTTACGAGGTGCAAGTCCTCTACGGGCCGCAACGAGCGGAAAGTTCCTGGGCCATCGCCTATTGCCCGGCGGCGGGTTGGGAATCGCTCCCCAATCGCTGGATCGCGCAAAGAAGCGGGTTCGGCAAATCACCCGACGCAACCGAGGCGTAAGTCTGCCGGAAGTGATCGGCGAATTAAATCAGTTCCTCACCGGGTGGGTGGCCTACTTCCGCCATGCGGCGTGCAAGAGCCACCTGCAAAGCTGACCCATCAGACGGCGCTGCCCCGCGTGCCCTCCGGCCCCTCATCGGGTAGATTCACCCTATGCGCAACGACGTTGATCGTGTTCTCATCCCCCAGGCGGCCATTGCCAAGCGCGTTGCCGAATTGGCGCAGCAGATTACGGCGGACCATATGCCAACTCCGGGTGAAGGCGCAGAGGCCGAGATCACCCTCGTCCCGATCCTCACCGGCGCCATGATCTTCTGCGCGGACCTGATGCGGCATTTAAGCATGAAGCTTCGCATCGGTTTGCTCACCGTCAGCAGTTACCCCGGCGCCAGCCTTCGCACACAAGGATCGCAACTGCTCGGACAACAGCTTGGCGACCTTCGCGGGCGCCACGTCCTCCTCATCGACGACATTCTCGACTCCGGCGGCACGCTCAAGCTGGTCATGGGCACGCTCCGCTCCCAGGGATGCGCGAGCGTGAAAACCTGCGTATTGCTGCGAAAGGATCGGGCTGCCGCGCGGGAGGTGCCCGTCGATTACGTGGGGTTTGAAATACCCGATGAATTCGTCGTCGGGTATGGGTTGGATTACGACAACTATTACCGCAACCTGCCGGAGATCGTGACGCTGAAGCGGCAGGTGATCGAGGCGTTCGCGACGGGCGCACCCAAATAGCCTCGTGCGCAAAACCGAAATGACGACCAAGTCGGCAACAACATGGCGAGTCAACGAGGCAGGCGCGCGGGTGCAACCCGTGTTGTCGCGCCGGGGAATCGCAATGCCGCGTATCCACGCAAGCGAAGGAGGTAGCGCCGCGGCGGCGGTGCCGGGGACGCGGTCATCATCACTCGCTGCACTGCTTAGTGGACAGGTGTTGCGCGACGGCGAGGTCGTGCTGCTCGTGCGTAAGCCCTCGCTCTGGTTCATTCTGTTTCAATCGCTTCGTTTCACGGCCGCCGTCGTCGCCGCATTGTTGGCGGCCCGCATCGTGGGCGATCGCTTCGGCATGATGGGCTTCTCGCAGAAGTTCGTGCTGCTGGAGACCGCCATCTTTCTTACTGCTGGCCGCGTCATGTATGCGATCATGCAGTGGATGGGCCGGCTGTACGTCCTTACCGATCAGCGCGTTATTCGGCTGGCGGGGTTGTTCACGGTGGACCTGTTCGACTGCCCTCTCCGCAGGATCGCCGGCACCGAAGTCTCGGCCAACTTTCGCGAGCGCATCGTGGGCCTTGGCACGATCCACATTCACCCGCGCGATTCAGCGGAGGATTGCAACGTCGGCTCCTGGCAGACCGTGGCGGATCCGGAGGACGTTAACGCGCAGATACAGGCGGCAATCCATCGGGCGTTGGGGTGACTGGATCGATTTTCGTCCCGTCGATCCAGACGGCGGCAGGGAGGATCGAGTTTTCAAGCACTTCCTTCAGAGGCTCGCCCGTTTGCACGCGAAACGCCGCGAAGTCAGCGAACTTGCCGGCGGCAAGGCTACCCACGTCCGAACAATCGACCGCGCGCCCGCCCCTGACCGTCAACATCTGCCAGATCTGATTCACCGGCACTCCCGGCGCGAGCGTGTGAAGCAGCCGCGCGTCGTCGAGCAGGTTGAGATCGGGCGAACTCGCGCAGCTATCCGTACCCAGGGCGACATTGATCCCGCAGGCCAACATTTCGCGCCAGCGGTGCGGGCGGTGGCCGAAGTATGCATGGGTTCGAGGGCAATAGACGACGGTGGCCTTGGAATGGGCGAGAAGCGCCATCTCGTCATCGTCGCAATAGTTCACGTGCGCAAGCGATGCCGGGTAATCCAGCAGGCCCAGTGACTGGGCATAGCGGATCGGGCCGCCGCTGAACGTGGGAACCTGATCGTCCCAGGCGCCGAGGTCCGACCAGAGCTTGCCAAACGGACCTGAATGAGAGGCGAGGAACTCCGCTTCATACGGGGTTTCGGCAAGGTGGGTTGTGAGCGGAAGCCGGCGCAAAATGGCTTCCTGAAGACAGCGCTGATACCCCTCCGGTTCAATCGAGTACGGGGCATGAGGGCTCACGCCGATGCGCAGGTTTTCAGAGGTAGCGCGGGAATCGATCGCTGCCGCTAATCGATCCTCCAGGTAGTTGCGGCGCTGTGCCATGGCGGTGACTTCGCCATAGCTTGTCAGCCGGATCGAGCCCAATTCTGCGAAGGTGCTGCGAAGAAGTGCGGCGTAACGACCGGCTATGTCACCGGCCGTTGTGACGCCAAAGCGAACGCATTGATGCACGCCATCCAGAAAGCTGGCGGTTGAATCGGCCGGCTCGGCGACATGGCTCATGACGTGCCTCAGCCAGTCCACGAACGACGACGGCGCCGGGAGCGGCCGCCGTGTGTGAGTCAAATCGAGGTGGACATGGGCGTTCACCATGCCCGGTACAAGCACGCAGTTGCCCAGGTCGGTGACGATCGCCTCAGGATGATTCTGGCGGACTTGTTGCTGTGGCCCCACCGCTAGAATCCTGCCCGAGCTGAACGCCACCGCGCCGTCCGGTACGACGGCGGCGCTGATGGGAGCGACCCAGGCGGCGGTGAGAATCTCCGGTGGAGCGGTGCGGCGTGGCGCGGTCACAGCAGGCGTTCTTCCTTAATATCCTGCAACATTAAAGAAGTGTCGCGGCGGGAGTGATCGAGGCGCTCGCGGGCGATCTGACGCACCGCTTCGAAGTGGAATCCTTCCTTCAGCCGTGCATCCCAATAGCCATCAAGCTCGCGCTTTTCGAGGCCGTCCAAAACTTGCGCGACCCCACCGCCGGTGCGGCACAGGTGGATGGCCTGGAGGAGCAGGCCGTTGACGCCGAAGTCGTCGAGATTGACGGCATCGGCAAGAATGCGGGCCTCATCGAGCATCGGGCTGCGCTGGGGCAGTTCGTGGAGGAGCTGAATCGCTCGATCGAGGATGGCTTCATCGCCTTGATCGCCGAGGATTCCGACGAGCATTTCCGCGGCCTGCTCGGCGCGTTCGCGCAGATTGGTGCGACCGAGCTTCCCGATCGGAGCGGCCTTGGGGTTGCGGAGCGGAAGTTGAAGCGCGTGGCACGCCAGCTCGAGCGGCCCTGTATCGAGAGCCTCCACCGGCAGGAGCTTCATCTCCAAAAAACGGTTGACGCGAGAGCAGAGCCGCCGCGCGTCATCGAGCAACCTCGGGCTGCGCGCGGTCTGGTCGTCCACGCGGGACAACGCCTTGTCCAGGATTTGTTTGACCTTCCCATCCAGGGCCATGATGCGTCCATGCGATCGTGCGACGCGCTGGCAGGACTTGCCGGCTGTCGCCGGGCGCTCACCACATCAGCGCCCGAGCCGTCCGTGCCCCCGTAACGAAAAGACCGTGCCCCACAGCACGCCTCGCACGAGGGGCCGCAGGGGTAACGAGCGACGCTTCCAACGAATCCACGGCGTACGCCACAGGGTTCAGTGACGCCCGGGCCGGGAATTCACGACGCGCGCTCCGTCCATTGCAGGCACGGCTCTCAGTTACAGATGTATGAAAGATCGGGTCGCGCAAAACCCACTGACCTGCTGGACACCGATATCGCGACCGCACCCAACTTTCATTTGCGGACTGCGGCGTTAGTATCGCATTTTCAAGATCGATGGAAAGAGCAAAATCTGCGTTTCCTGATCTGTATGCACTTGCACCCTTGAACAAACGTTTGGTTCCATCCGCATGAAACACCTGATCGTCCTTGTCGTGCTTGTCCTGTCGTCATGTCAAAGGGGGAAACCCGGGCAGTCTGCGACCGTCGCGCATCCGGCGCCGAGTTCTCAGCAGGTGGAAACGGACGCTGTCGGTCCGGATCGCGAGACGAGCCTGTCGAATGTCGTGCAACTCACCAGCGGCTTCGACAAAGCCGGCGAGGCTTACTTTTCGGCGGACATGAACTGGATCACCTTTCAGGCGACCCCGAAGGGGCGGCAGCAATATCAGATGTTCGTCGCCAAACTGACGCAGCGGGGCGGAGAAATCGTTGGCACGGAAGCGCCGGTGCAGATTAGCCCGGAGCCGTCGCGGAACACATGCGGGAATTTCTCCCCGGATGGCAAATCGCTGATCTTCGCGTCGACCGCGGGTAAGGAGAAGCCCGATGAGCCATCCAGCGGATATCAGCGCGAGGGGGGGAACTACCGGTGGGCTTTTCCGGAAGGGATGGAAATTTATCGCGCGGACGGCTGGCGCGGCGCGGTGGGAAATGCGGGACCGGGGCGAAAGGTGGATCTGGCGAAGAAGGCGCTGACAAACAACGATGTGTACGACGCGGAGGGGGCGTTTTCGCCGGATGGACGCTGGATTTGCTACACGAGTTATGCGGAGAAGGATAATCTTGACGTGTTTGTGATGAACGCCGACGGGTCAAATAAGGTTCGCATTACCAGTGCAGCCGGTTACGACGGCGGGCCGTTCTTCTCACCCGATGGGAAGCGGTTGGTCTATCGCTCGGACCGGCAGAACAACAATCTCTTGCAGGTGTTTGTCGGCGACCTTGCGTTTGGCGCCGATGGCGGCGTCACTGGCCTGAAGGCCGAGCACCAACTGACGGATGATGTCAACGTGAATTGGGGGCCGTCGTGGCACCCGGACAACAAGCACATCATTTTCGCGACGAGCAAGCACGGGCATACAAATTACGAGCTGTATCTGATGCGCGATGACGGGTCGCACCCGGTTCGGATCACGTATTCGCCCGGGGCGGATATCCTGCCGGTCTTCTCGCCTGATGGGAAGTATCTCATGTGGACGAGCAAGAGAGCGCCGGATCAGACATCGCAGGTGTTTATCGCGCGCTTCAAGATGCCGGGGGGCGCGTAACGAGGATCACGGTTGCCGCAGCTTCGCCCAGGCTCGGCGGAGAAATGACTGTTTTTCTGGATTCTGCGACCGGAGCCAATCGCCGATCACGCGCTCGTATTCGACGCGATCGGCTTCTGTGTCGCGCGATACGGTGGGAGGGTGGCTGAGGGGCGGTATGAGCTCCGACGTGGGGGCGTTGGCGAAGGGGTTGTCGGCGGACTGGCAATGCAGCGCGCCTTCACCGAAGCCGATGTTGGAGACGAGATTTACTGCCGGGGTGATCGCAAGGCCGCCGTGGGCCCAAAGGGCGAAGCTCACTTGATAATCCCACGTCTGCACTTCGCCGCGCAAGAGCCGGTCGAAATTGCGCTGGTGATAGGCGGCTTCGGCGGCGTTGCCGTCGGATAAATCCAGCAGCCAGCGCGTCTCGCGAAGCTCGGGCCAGCGGCGGATCTTCACATCGTAGAGTTTCCAGAACCGCCGCCAGGTTGCGATGCCCCAGCAATGGAAGTATTTCGAGAAGTAGTAGCTCTCCGGCGGGGCGTAACTGCCTAAGAGGTGGTTCGTGCCGTTGATCGCCATTACCCGATCATCGTGGCGATACCGGTCGAGCATTTCGTGGCAGAATGAGAAGAACGAATCGTTTGGCAGCTCGTCGTCTTCGAGGATGATCGCCTCCTCGCATTGCTCGAATAGCCAGTCGAAACCGGTGCTGAATCGCTGTTCGACGCCTAAGTTGACGTCGGAATAATTTTTGAGGAGCTGACAGTCCCAGTCGACCAGCTCATCGACGACGGCACGGGCGGCGGCGCATTGGGCAGCTTCGGCGGGGCGCTCGGCGCTGGGGCCGTCGGCGATGATCAGAAGCGTTTTGGGACGGGCGCGGCGGATCGCTTCGAGCACCCGCCGGGTGTGATCGGGGCGGCGGAAGACGACGAGGGCAACGGGGGTGGTGAGCATCGCGGCGCTCAGGCGAGGGCCGCCTCTTCGACGTGGAGCAGGTGGTACTCGTAAGCGTCGACCAGGGCCTGCCACGATGCATCGATGATGTTGCCGCTGACGCCGATCGTGCCGTAATGCTCCTTGGTGCCATCGGGCTTTTCGCGGCGGCTCTCGATGACGACTCGGACCTGGGCGGCTGTTTCATCTTTGGAGTTGATGACGCGCACCTTATAGTCCACGAGGTGTACCTGGCTGATCGAGGGGTAGTGGGGGCGCAGCGCCTTGCGCACGGCGGCATCGAGGGCGTTTACGGGGCCGTCGCCTTCGGAAACGGTGTGCTCGGCGCGGTCGCCGACGCGAAGCTTCACCGTTGCCTCCGCGATCGCATCGCTGCCGGCGGTTTTGAGGACCACCACGCGGTAGTGGTCGAGCTGGAAAAACGTGCGGTACTTGCCGATCTGCTTGCGAAGCAGGAGCTCGAAGCTGGCCTCGGCGATTTCGAACTGGTAGCCGGCGTTTTCGAGGTCCTGCACCTTGACCAGCACCTTGCGGAGGGTTTCCTTGTCGCTTTCGAGGTTGAACTTTTTGCCGGCCTTGGTGGCGATGTTGCTTACGCCGGACAGCTCGCTGATGAGGATTCGGCGCGAGTTGCCGACAGATTCGGGGGATACGTGCTCGTAGGTGCTGGCGTCCTTTTGAACGGCGTGGACATGCATGCCGCCTTTGTTGGCGAAGGCGCTGGCGCCGACGTAGGGCTGGCCGGAGACGAGGTTGTAGTTGGCGGTGTCGTAGACGTAGCGACTGACTTCGGTGAGGTGCTGGAGGGTGCCGGGGTGGAGGCAATCCAGCTTGTATTTGAGCTGGAGGTTGGCGATGAGGGTGATGAGGTCCATGTTGCCGCAGCGCTCGCCGACGCCGTTGATGGTGCCCTGAGCATGGCCGGCGCCGGCGTGGATGGCGGCGAGAGCGTTGGCGACGGCGACGCCGGCGTCGTTGTGGGTGTGGATACCGATGAGGGCGGAGGTTTTGTGTTTGACGGCGGCGACTGCCTCGGCGACGAGTTCGGACATGGAGCCGCCGTTGGTGTCGCAGAGGGTGAGCACCGACGCGCCGGCTTCCTGGGCGGCGAGAAGCGTGCGGATGGCGTGCTCGGGATTGGCCTTGAAGGCATCGAAAAAGTGCTCGGCGTCGTAGACGACCTGGCGGCCGGCCTGGCGCATCAGCTTCACCGTGTCGGCGATCATGGCGAGGTTCTCTTCGAGCGAGACGTTGAGGACGGTCTTGACGTGATGCTCGCTGCTTTTGCCGACGATGGTGACGACGGGGGTTTCGGCGGCGAGGAGGGCGCGCATACCCAGGTCGTCTTCGGCGTTGACGCCGCGGCGGCGGGTCATGCCGAAGGCGGAAATTTTGGCGATTTTGAGTTTCAGGTCGCGGACGTCGCGGAAGAACTGTTCGTCCTTGGGGTTGGAGAGGGGGAAGCCGCCTTCGATGTAGTCGACGCCGAGCTCGTCGAGCTTTTTGGCGATCATCAGCTTGTCCTGGAGGGACAGGTTGAAGCCTTCACCCTGGGTTCCGTCACGGAGGGTGGTGTCGTAGATCTCGATGCGGCGGGGGGAGGTCATGGGTCACCTGTTGGAGGAAAAACGGCGAACGAAAAAAGCCCTGCCTTGGGGCAGGGCTGGTGCTTTGATCGACTACGAACCATCGGCCCTACCCACGCTGTTGCGGGG
>JBBRIN010000141.1:0-7832 GCA_038221115.1 Tepidisphaerales bacterium | reverse complement strand
ACCCCATCTGCACGACGCGCTCGTACTTTCGCGCGGCCGCCACCATCAGCTCGCCCTCGCGCGGGTTGTGGCAGCACGGCTTCTCAACGTACACGTGCTTGCCGGCGGCGCAGGCAAGAATCGTCGCCGGCGCATGCCAATGGTCCGGCGCGGCAATCACCAGCGCGTCGACCGACTTGTCATCCAGGATCTGGCGGAAATCCTTCACCGCCTTGGGCGCGTTCGATTGTTTGGCGCCGACAATCTGTGCAGCCCTCGTCATGTGGTTCGTGTCGACGTCGCAAACATACGCCACCTCCGCACCCGGCAATCCGGCGAAGCTCAAGGCCAGCTCGCACCCGCGTCCATTCGCGCCGGTGACGTAGCGCGACACGCCCATGACCCCAACGCGCAGCTTGTTGCTCGGCGCATCGGCCGCGGCGTAAATCAGCGGGCTGAGCGCCGATGCCGCCAGGGCAGAAGCTCCTGCCGCGGCGGTACGACCCAGCACTTGGCGGCGGGAAAGCTGCGATAATCGCGTAACCTGATTCATCGTGATCCTCGTAGATATGCCCCCTGCCGTTAACGCATATCGCGCGCCGGCGGTGGTGTTGCCGCGTGATTCGCCAACTGCGGATTACTCACCCGGCTGGTTACTTCAACTTCTCTTTCAAAAACTTGATCGTCGCCGGCCAGGCTTCCTTCGTCGCCTTCTCGTTGGCGCCATTTTGCCCGTCCTGCTGACGGAGGAAACCGTGCCCGGCGCCTTCGTAGACGTGTGGCGTGTAGAACCCGCCAAGCTTCTTCATCTTTTCCACCGTCGGCGCAACCGTCGAAGTCACGCGCGCATCCGAACCACCATAAAACCCCGCGACAGGGCAGGCCAGCTTCGCCAGACCCTCGTCCGACGGCGGCGTGCCATAATACACGACGGCTGCATTCACATCGGGCTGGTGCGCCGCATACGCAAATGACTGCCCGCCACCCCAGCAGAAGCCAATCGTGCCCGATCGCCCGTTCGCAGACGATTTATGAATAACCGACGCGCGGGCAGCGTCGAGCGCCAGCGCGACCTCGTCCGCCTTCAGGCCGCGCACCGCCTTCGTTACGTCGTCGCGCGACGGGTATGAATCGGTGTCCTTGCCGCCCAATGTAAGCAGGTCCGGCGCAATGGCGATGAAGCCTTCGGCGGCGAGCTGGTCGGTGACGCCCTTGATCCAGTCGGAGAGCCCGAAGATCTCGTGAATGACCACGACGACCCCGGCGCGCTCCGGGCGCTCCGGATAGACGACGTAGGCCCGAACCGACTTCTTCAACTCGGGAACCTGAACGTCAACATATTCGCCGTGCCGGGGTGATGTCTCGATGGCGCGCTTCGCCTCTTTCTCGCCGGGCGGCAGGTCGGCGGCAAAAAGTGAGCTGGAGGCGAGGGCGGCAAGGACGAGTAGCGGGAGGGGTTTGAGTTTCATGCCCGGTATTATGCCGGGTGAGGGGTCAGGGGGGAAAGGGAAATGATCCGTGAGAATCGCCAGACATTCCTGATGGGCTCCGCTGGTAGTTTGTTACAATGCCCGCACCTTTGCCTCGCACCGAGCCCGAATCTCGAGCGTATCATCTGTGGCAAGGGTGCCTGCGGCCCGCGCGTTTTTTGTAAGGAACGGCATATGGGGCAACCAAGGGAATGGAAGTGTTTCCCCTGCGGAAAAGTCGTGCAACCGGTGCATAATGCTGCCGGTCAGGTGGTTTGCCCGCAGTGTGCCAAGCCGGTGACCCCGGTGCTCGAGCACGCCCAGGCCGCCTCGCCCGGAGCGGGCGCGATGCCCCAGCCGCAGCCCAAGGCCAAGCCCGTCGCCGCTGCCCGGCCGCCTGGAATACCCGGCGAGGCCCGTCGCCCCGTGCGCCCCGGCACCAGTGCGCGGCGCTCCACCCCCGCACCCGCGCCGGCGCGTCCCGCCACGCCCGGCGAGGCGCTGGCATCATCGGCGGCTTGGGTCGACGACGCCATGTCGTCGGCGCCCAACGCGCCCAACGCCCCATTTCAATACAAACGACCGTCGGCCGGTGCGTCCCATTGGGCCCGTTCTCCGGTGACCTACGCCGCGGCGGCCATCATCGCGGTGCTCCTGGCCATTGTGGTGATTCTTCTCACCCGCAAACCGCATGACACAGCTACCGTCGCGAATGGGCCGCCATCCAAAATACAGATCGGCCCCGACGCGACCGCGGTGCCCGCCGATCCCAGCGCCGCCGACTCCCACCCCTCGGCCACAACCGTTCCCGATCAAACTGCGCGAACCCCGCCCGACACGGCCACTCCCGCCCCCGCGCCGGATACGACTCCCGCTCCAGCGCCGGCGCCCGTCGTCGCGGCACCCACCGGGCGCGTGATGGACCTCCTGGCGATGATCGACCTCGACCGCGACACCATCGCCGGCCAGTGGAAGCAGGTGCCCGGCGGCATCACCTCGGACGACGCGAAGTTCGCGCGCCTGGTGCTTCCGTATGACCCTCCCGAGGAATACGACTTTCGCATCGACTTCACGCGGACGGCCAGCAACCAAGAATCGCTTCTCCAGATCTTCAGGCTCCACCAGCGCAGGTGCGCCTGGGTGATGAATGGATGGAAAGGCACCACCTGCGCCTTCAGCCTCGTGAGCGGAAAGAACGGGCTCGATAACGGCACCGGCGTCAAGGGCATTGGTCTCCACGCCGGCGAGCGGCATTCATCGGTCGTCAAGGTTCGCAAGGACGCCATCGAGGCGTACGTCGACGGCAAGCTGGTGACGCGCTATGAAACCGATGGTTCGGACCTGAGCCTCGCGAAGGACTGGAATCTGAACAACAGACCCCTTGGGATTGGATCCTTTGTCAGTCCAACCGTCTTTCACGCCGTGGAAGTCGTGGAGATCAGCGCCAAGGGGAAGTTGCACCTTGGCGCAGCCGCGCCGAAGAAGGCGCAATAGCCCGATCGTGTTTCCTCATCCGGGCATGCATCCATTCACATCTTCCGGTACTTCAGCACTTTCCCGTCGATGTAAATTCGCGTGGGCATGCCGCGCTCCGTCTCGATTCCCAGCGGGCAAATGACATAGTCGAGCTGGCGAGCGCCGGTGAAGTCCTTGCGCGCCTCGGAATCCGTTCGATCGCCGTAAGATGGGCAACGCCTAGGGATAAGCGGCAACCTCCAACCGCAGTCTACCGGCGTCGGCCGCCGACATTGGGGTTCTGCCCCGCCTCATGCCCGATCGATGCCAGCAGCCGCTCCACCCGGTACACCACCTCCGGGTCCTTCTCGCTCTTCAGTATCGCCTCCAGCTTTGGCTTTGCCGCCAGACCCAATTGTTGAAGCGTCGCGTATGCCGTTTCGCGCGTGTCCCAACTCTTATCCCCAAGCTGTACCACGAGCGACTCAATTTCCGTAAGGATCGCTGGATCGATGTTGCGAACAATCACAAGGCCCACCCGCGTGGTCTTGCGCGGTTGCGGCGTCACCTCCAACGGAAGAATCTCTTCCAACTGTTCGGCGTCGAGCCGATACACCGCCGTCAGCCGTTTGGAATCAAGCCCATTTTTCTCCAGCGTGGAGAGAATCAGATTGAAGTCCGTCGAAGGCAGCCCCGCGGCCGCCAGCTTGTCCTTCCACGGCGCCAGCACGGCGGCGGCATCCTTCTCGCCCGTGGATGACAGCTGCGCCAAAACTCCTGAGGGCGCGGTCGCGGCGCGAGTCGTAGACGGCGAGGTGGCGGAAGCAACAGCATGCGTGGTCGGTCGGCTGGCCGGCGAAGTCGTCGCCGGCGCCGGGTTGGTTGCGGGAGAAGTCGGGGCTGGCGCGGGAGACGGCGCTTCGTCGATGACGGCGGTCGTGGCGGGCGACGCAGTGTCCGAGTTGTCATTCACGGCCACGGCGACAGCCGCGGCCTTGCCTCGGGCGACCGTCAATCTGTGTGCATGAGCGATGGCGTAGCCCGCACCATCCGAAACCACCCCGCCCCCCGCTTTGGTCGTGGCTGGCTTCGTCGCGGCCTTCCCCGGGTTGATCGGCGCTAAGGATGCAAAGCTCGCGGTATGCCACCCGTCGTCCGCATGCTTGTAAACCACCAGGTCTTTCAGCGCCGTCCGCCCATTGTTCGAGAGCATGAATTGAAGCGCCCCGGCCCCTGGCGCCACCTTCAGGTCCACCTTCTGGGCCGGCTCCAAATCGTACAGCAGAAATCGCTCGCCGCGCCCGTCCTTCAAAATGAACGGCGCCACAGCCGCGCGCAGAACCTTAAACCAGCTTTCAGCCCCCGCCGGCTCCTGGCTCGCCGGCGCCTTCTCGGTGATCGCGACGTTCTGCCACAACACCCCGCTCTGGCGGCTTTGTCCCTTGGGCCAGTGCGCCAGGAATTTGCCCCCTTTGTTGGTTAACTGCACGTCGACCTTGTCGGTCCCCGATGTCCCGGTGAAGCGAATTACCCCAACCGGCGTCGGCTTCGCTTCCTGCTCCGGCGGCGCGGGATTGCGACGCCCCCCGATGAAGTCCGGCAGCGTCGACTGGTAAAGCGTCGCCGCATTCATGTTCAGCCCCGGCTGGCTCGGGTCCGCGATGAAAATCACCCAGTCATAGACTTCAAAATCCCCCTCCGGCGACTTCGGCAGCGTCGTCGGCCCCTCCGCCGCGCCCGCCATTGACGTCATGAGCAGGCATAAAACCAAGAGTCCACGAATGCACACGAATGGCACGAATGAAGATTGAAGAGGTATGCTCTGCATCTCAAGCGCGCGACCGAGCCTTCCGAGTTTCTTCAATCCTGATTCGTGCCCATTCGTGTGCATTCGTGGACGCTTTCTCATTTCTTCACCGCGCGAAGCAATCGGGCGTTGGCCCAGACGACGCGATCGCCGGTGTCCTGATTCTTCCCGAAGTCCACTTCCAGGGTGAGCTGGTGAACGCCGGTGACTTTGAGCGACAGCTCGGCAGGTTTTGGGGCGTCGCCGCGCGCATCCGGATCGTCGAACAGCGTCTTCCCGTCGCCGATGACGCGGATCGCCGCCTGGCCCAGTTTGCCTTCGGGCTGCTGGAAGCCGACCTTCACCTTCAGTTCTTCGTAGTCGCCGCCGATGTCGTAGGTCAGCACCGTGCGCGAATGGACGGCGATGCCGCGCGGGTAATCGCCGTCGATCAGCTTCAGCGCCCCGCCCGTGAGCGATTTATCAATGCGATACCCGAGCATCCGATCGAGGTAAGGCGTCTGCTCGACGGCCTCCGGCTTCAGATCCGACAGGTACACCAGCCGCCCGTTCGCCGAGCGAATCTTCGTCACCGAGGCAAACGGAATCTGCACCTGCCCACCCCAGGGCGTCGTCAGGTTCAGCGAAGCGGCCGTTTTATCGTACCCCTTCCATTGGCCCGACAACGTGTCCCCGCTGGCCAGAACGACGGTCTGCTTGAACGAACGGTCGCGCTTGGATTCGGTGCCGCCGAGCACGACGCCAACGAGCTTGGCCAGGTTGATCTTGCGCATCTCATCGCCGAACTTGAATCGCAGCGAATCGCCTTCCGTGCCGAGGACAACGCCGCGAACCGTGACGACGCCGTTGTCCTTGACGACGAACGCCGCATCTTCCGGCCCCGGGTCGATCGGAAGCGCCTTTGCCTGCTTCACCTGCTCCGCCGTCCCGCGCCAAACCTCCCGAAGCGCCGCCACGGGGATTTCAATCTCGGCATTGTCGCCAAACGGTGCCTTCAGGCGCAGACCCTTTTCCGACCAGGCGACGAGCGGTCCGCTTAGCTGATCATCCTCGCCAAAGACCGCGCGCAGCATCACCGCGCCCGGCTGACTGCTTGACGGCTTCGTAGCTGCCTTCCCAACCGCCGCAGTGGATAACGGCGTCGCATCGGTCCCCCAGAACTCGATCTCCGCCACGTTGCCGTGGCCGCCGTTAGGGGAAAGATAACGCACGTATCGGAATGATTTCCCCCCCGGCACCTCCATGGTGGTCAGCCTGAGCGACGCCGGCCTCGTCGTGATCTCCGCCAGCTCCGTCACATCCGTGCCGAAGTCGGCCGCGCTCGAACCCTGGAATTTGCCGCCGACCATCCGCTGGCGGTACAGAACCTGTCCTGAACGAGCCGCGAACCTAACCCGCGTGATCGTCTTTGGCGCGCCAAAGTCCAGCCCCACCCACGCATCATCATCATGACCTTCGGCCGCGTCAAAGTACGTGTTCAAGTCACCATCAAATGCCTGGTCTCGAACATGACCCTCATCGTTCCACGACCCCTCCGTTCCGATCACCGTTCCCTTCAGCTTCCGAGGGTCGTTGGCAGCGGGCCTTTCGG
The DNA here is from genome assembly GCA_038221115.1 of Tepidisphaerales bacterium. GTDB lineage: Bacteria > Planctomycetota > Phycisphaerae > Tepidisphaerales > Tepidisphaeraceae > JANXVV01. The sequence goes on along the minus strand of JBBRIN010000141.1, from coordinate 1,531 downwards.
CCTTCGCAGGCACCGGCGGCGCCGCGCCGCTCTTTGCTGAAGGTGCGGACGGCAGCGCGGCTGGGGCCGGATCGTTCCCCCAAAACTCCAGCTCCGCCACGTTGCCGCTGCTGTTCGCCGCGCCCAGGTACCGGACGTATCGCCAAGCCTTCGCGTTCTTGATCTGCTGTGTGGTGAGCTTGCTCACCGGCGGCTCCGCCGCGATCAAAAATAGCTCCGCCGTCTCCCCGCTGAAATCGGCATTGTTCGAAGCCTGAAATCGCCCCCCCACCATTCGATCGGGAAATTCCGTGCGCGGGCAGAATTTCACCATCGTAATGACCTTCGCCGATCCCAGGTCGAGCCCCACCCACGCATTCGAGATCGACGCCTTCGGCGCATCGAAGTACGTTTCCAGGTTGCCGTCAAACGCGTTCTCCTTCACCTGGCCCTGGTTGTTGTATGAGCCGGCCGTGCCGATGACCTTCCCCGTGAGCTTGTGCCCCGCCGCGGCGGCCGCCGCGCTAGTGCCGGGCGTCAGCTCGACCACGTCCTCGAGCGGAACCTTGACGTCCCCGCCACTCGCCGTGAGCACAATCGAGCCATCCACCAGGCCCGACAGGACCCCGGATACCGTCGACTCGTCGATCTTTTGAACGGTGACCGTCGGGCCCGCAGGCTTCGCCGGCATCGACGCGACAGTCGCGGGACGCGTTGTCGCAGTCTTCGTTGCCGCCGACCTGGTCGTCGCCCGCCTGGTTGTCGGCGCGGCGGCCATGCTGAAGCCCATCACCAGCGCCAGCGGCGCATGAACGCAGCGCCATAAGGCACGGCCGGTCCCTCGTCGCATCGCCCGCGCTCGGCGGCTAATTTCGTTCGGTTCGAGTGAGTGCATGGTGCGCGCTGATGAACGATCCACGGAGGATCAATTGCTTGCCGGCCTCGTCGTCGGTGCCACGGCCGGCGCCGCCGGCGCGGCCGCACCCTCATCGCCCGTCGACTTCTCCTGCGCAAGCCGCTGGTAATAACTCTGCAACAGCGACTCGTACCCCGCCGGGAATCCCTCCGTCTTCGATTGAAGGATCGCCTGCCGCTCGCGCGGCGGAAGATTGCCGAAATTCCGCGACCCGCTCTTCGGGTTGATCAAATCGCCCATTCCGCCCGGCCCCCCCGCGATCTGCGAGCGGTTCATCGGCTTCGTCGGGTTCCGGCTCGACCCCGAACCCCCGCCCTTGCACTGCTTCTCCAACTCCTCGATCAACAGATCCAACTGGCTCGTCACTTCCCCCTGCTTCCCTTGCGTCGGCCGCCCCGTCCTCAGCTCCGCAAGTTCACCGACAATGTCCGACATCTCGTTGGTGATATCGCCCAGCGGATCCTCGCTGTCGAGGATAGACGGCTTCGGCGGCAACAGCTTCATCCGCGCGCCATGGCTCACCTGCGCGGTCGGCTCGCGCGACGGGGCAGGCGCTGCCGCCTTCTCCTGCTCGCCGTCCGCCGCATACGTCCACGGGGCCGCGATCGCCATCATCGCGAGCGTCAAAAAAGCCTT
>JBBRIN010000140.1:0-7842 GCA_038221115.1 Tepidisphaerales bacterium | reverse complement strand
GCGGAGGAGTATTCGGACGCGATCTGCCACATCACGACGCGGCAGGATATCCAGCTTCACTATGTCCACATTGAGGACACGCCGAACCTGATGCGGCGGCTGGCGGCCGTGGGGATTACGACTCGCGAGGCGTGCGGGAATTCGGTGCGGAATGTCACGGCATGCCCTCTCGCGGGCGTCTGCCGGACCGAATCATTTGACGTGACGCCCTACGCAAAGGCGGTGGCCTACTACCTGCTCGGTCATCCTGACACACAGGACTTCGGGCGGAAGTTTAAGATCGCGTTTTCCGGGTGCGAGCATGAGGCGTGCGCGCTGGTCAGCCTCCATGATCTTGGCGGCATTGCGGCGACGCGCGTGGGCGCAGAGGGGAAGACCGAGCGCGGGTTCAAGCTGTTTGTTGGTGGGGGATTGGGCGCGGTGCCGCATCAGGCGAAGCTGCTGATGGAGTTTTGCCCCGAAGATGAGGTGATGATTGTGGCGCGGGCGATCGGCCGGGTCTTCGCGCGGCTTGGTGAGAAGAAGAACCGGCAGAAAGCGCGGCTGAAGTTCGTTGTGGCCAAGCTTGGGATTGAAGAGTTTAAGAACGTCATTGAGGAAGAACGCCGAACGATGCCGGAGGATTCTTCCTGGCGGAAGCACTTCGCCCAGATCAATGAGTATCGTGAAGAGCCGGTAATGCCGCCGACGCACTTAAATGGCGGTCCGAAGCCGGAGGGATACGTGGCGTGGGCGGCGACGAACGTATATCCGCAGCGGCAGAAGGGGTATGCGGTTATAACCGTCACCTGTCCGTTGGGCGATCTGACCTCGGACCAGATGCGGGCATTGGCGAAGTTCGCCGACCGATACGCCGGCGGACACGCGCGGCTCACGGTCGAGCAGAACCTGGTGTTCCGCTGGGTCACCGAAGCGGACATTCCCTCGCTTTATTCGCAACTGGCCAAGCTCGGGCTCAATGAGCCGGGCGCGGGGACCATTGTCGACGTAACGGCGTGCCCGGGGACGGACACGTGCAAGCTAGGCATCGCCAGCTCGCGCGGGCTGGCGGGCGAGCTGCGGCAGCGCCTGGCTGCAAAGAGCATGGAACTCGACGAGTCGATCCGCGGGCTGCGAATTAAGATTTCAGGGTGCTTCAATTCCTGCGGACAGCACCATGTCGCCGATCTGGGATTCTACGGCAACTCTCGAAACATCGGCGGGTACACGGTGCCGCACTTTCAGGTCATCATCGGCGGCAAGTGGAAGGAGAACGCCGGCTCATATGGGCTGGCGATCGGGTCCATTCCGTCGAAGGCGATTCCACAGGTGGTGCAGCGGCTGACCGACCGATTTATTGCGGAGAAGCAGGAAGGAAATACGTTCCAGGACTGGTGCCAGCGGGTGGGGAAGAAGCAGCTCAAGCTGATGCTGGATGACCTGACGAAGGTCCCGCCGCACAGCGAGAATCCGGATTTCTATACCGACTGGGGCGACCCCCGGGCCTACACGATCGGCGACATGGGCACCGGCGAATGCGCCGGCGAGATGGTGTCGCAGGTCGACTTCGGATTCCGCGATGCTGAGTCGGCCGCCTTTGAGGCGCAGCTGCTGCTGGAAGAAGGCAAGTACAAGGAGGCGGATCACAAGGCATACGAGGCGATGTTGACGGCGGCGAAGACCCTCGTGCGCATTGAGCACCCGGACGTGCCGAACGATCCCAACACCATCGTCAACGAGTTCCGGACGCGGTTCGTCGACACCAAACTTTTCTGGGACCGATTCCACCACGGGCAGTTCGGGAACTACCTTTTCAATCGCCATGAGAACCCGGATACGCGGTACACGCAGGGCACGGCGCACCAGGTAGCCGAGGAGGCGCAGCTGTTCATCGACGCGGCGCACAAGTGCCACGCGAAGATTTTGGAGCAGACGCAAAACCTGGTGCAGATCAAACTTTAAAGCAGAAGTTGCCGGTTGCCAGTTGTTAGTTGTCAGCAATGGGAACTGCGGCTTCGCTGGGAACTGGCAATCAACTACTGGCAACTTCCCCCATGCAGTCATCGAAATTCTCTGTCAAGTTCTATGTCCAGGATCCGGCCGGGCTGGAACTGGATCGGTTTGTGCCGCTGTTTCACTCATGGATTCAAAAGCAGAGCATCGAAAACCACCTGCTGATCGACGTCGCCGACTACAAGCATGTGCAATCGGGGCCGGGCATTGTGCTGGTGGCGCATGAGGGGAATTTCAGCACCGACTCGGGGGATGGGCGGCTCGGGCTGCTGTATCAGCGGAAAATGCCCATTGAGGGGGAGATGATCGAGCGCGTCCGCCAGGTGTTTCGCGCCGCACTGTCGGCATGCAAGCAGATTGAAGAGGCTCCGGCGCTTGGGGGCAAAGTAACATTTCGCACGGATGACCCGACGATTCGGATGCACGACCGGTTGTTCGCGCCGAATACGCCGGAGACATTCACTAGCGTGCGCGCGGATCTTGAGGGATTTCTAAGGAAGGTGTATGCGGCGCCGGTGAAGCTTTCGCACACGGCGAACGATGAAGCGCTTTTCACGGTGCGCGTCGCGGCGGAGTCGTCGCCTTCGGTTGTTGATCTGCTCGAGCGGACATAGCAACGAGAGGGGTTTCCGACTCGATCAATTCTGGCGCCCCAAGGCTCCTACACCAGGTCCAACGGGAAGTTCACGAGATTCTCCACGCCGTTCGCGGTCACCAGATATTGGTTCTCCAAACGAATGCCGCCGGCGAGGACTGTTGAGTATTGTCCGGGTTCCGCGGTGAAGATCTCACCCTCGATCAGCACATCGTCCCACTTTGGATTCAGATGCGGATATTCGTGCGGCTGCAAACCGACGCCATGGCCGAGGTGATGGGTCATGCCGGTATCGAGCGTTTCTCGGAAATGTTCGTGGACGGCGTTGAAGAGGTCCACGCAACGGACGCCGGGGCGGGCTAGCTTCTCCACCAGCTTCAATGCGTTCGCGATGGCTTCCCAGGGGCGATGCTGCTGATCGGTCGGGCGGCGATTCACGGCGAAGGTGCGGGCGTTGTCGCTGAAATAGCCGCGGTAGGCGGGGCCGAGGTCGAGAATATAGAGTTCGCCGTCCCTCGCCAGGCGGCCGCCGCGCGCCGGACCGCCCTTCTCGCCGCAGGCGTAGTCGTTGCCGAGCAGCGCGGTCAGGGGTTCGCCGGCGGTCTGTACGGCGACCTGGTGTAGGTCGGCGAAGACGGTCAACTCCGGCACGCCGGGTTCGATCAGCTCGCGCGCGCGGCCGTACATGGCCTCGCAGCAGCGGATGCCGACCTTCATCAGCGCGAGCTCGTCGGGGTCCTTTCGACGGCGGAGCTGCCAGAGGTCGGGCTCGATTGAGGTGCATTCCCCGTCGAACGTCATAGCCAATTGCGAAGAGACTTCGGATGCGTCGAGGCCCAGGCGCTTGACGCCGCGCGTCTTGAGCGCGGCGATGGCTTTGTTGGCGACGACCCAGGGCTGCTCCTGGCGGAGCGTACTGACGAAGTTTGCCTCGAAGGTGATGAGGTCGTCCGCGGCGGCAACCTCGGGAACGGCGGCGCTGATGAGGACCGAGCGGCCGTCGGCGGTCAACACCAGGGCGGACTCGTGCAACCAGAAGGGCCAGAAAGCCGAGAGATAGTAGACGTGGCGGCGATGGCCGACGACGACGGCGTCAAGATTGCGGCGGTGGATGACGTCGAGGAGGCGTCGTTGCCGCTGGGCACTGAGTTCGGGCTGAAGCATCGGCCCAGCTTAGCCGAACTGCGGTGATGGCGTCACGCGGGTTCAGCGAACGGCCTGCACCAGAAACCAGACGCCGGCGATGGAGATCATTCCGGACCCCGCGCGCACCAGCCGGGACATGAGGATCTTGCGCGGCTCGTCGGTTCCCGCGTGGCGGATAAGGCTGAGCGATGCGAATAAGGGGAGGACGACCATCTGGTGGCCGACCTCAACGCCGACGCTGAATGCCGCGAGAGCCGACCATAAAGCGACGCTGGGCATTCCGCTCATTGCTTCCTTTAATCCGCCGGCGAACCCTAGCCCGTGGAACAGGCCGAAGCCGAACGCGATGGCGAGGCGGGTCCAACCGCGGCTGCGCTCGGGCCAGAAGATGTTCTGGACGGCGACGAAGACGATGCTGGCGGCGATCATCGGCTCGACGACGTGCTCGCTGAGATGCACGATATCGAAGACCGACAAGGTTAGCGTTGCGGTGTGGGCGACGGTGAACGCGGTCACCACCTTGATCAGATCCCAGAAACTGGTGGCGGCAAGGACCAGAGCGCTGACGAACAGGAGGTGATCGTAGCCGGTGAGAATGTGGTGGATGCCATGCCACAGGTAGGCGCCGATAGTGGCCCCGATGTTGACCGAGGTTCTCGGTTGCGCCTGGTCGGACGGCGAGGGCGATGTAGGGACGCCGTCGGACCATTTGCAGTCGTAGGCGATGGTCTTTTCGGGGGCGAGGAGAGCCATCTCATACGGATTGCCTTCCTGTCGGATTCTGACGGCACAGGTAACGGTCCAGGTATCGACATCGCGCAGCAGGCCTTGAAATATCCGCACTTCGGTTGGGGGCGCTGCCACCGGATATTCAAGCCGATAGTGTGCCGATCCGGTGTCCCGCAGATCTCCGATGACCTCGCCCGCGCCGACGACTTTGCCGCTAAGGGCGGATCCATCGGCCTTTACGATGATGTGTTTGAGGAGGTAGGGACCGTGGGCGCGGACCAAATCGGGCCAGGTGTCCTTTGGAGGTTGAGGACCGCCGCGCGCGGCGGCGACGAGGACTTCTTCGATCGCTATGCGGGCGTCAATCGTGATTTTCTCGCGGCCAATACCGACATCAAAGCCGGCTTCCACCATGGGGTGAGCGATGATCGTGCGCGCGCAGAAGAGAGCGACGATTCCGATCAACAGCTTCGTGCTCATCCGCATGCGACCTCCGGCCCTTTCAGTTTTAGCGGCGCACGATGCGGTTGTTGAGGGCGGCGTTTAAGCGATGGCGGCGCGAATCCGGCCGACCAGAGCATTGTCCTTGGCGCCGCTGGCAGGCAGATAATAGAGGCTTGCGGCGAGGAAGCGGTTGCGCCATTCGGGGGACACGTGGTAATAGTCTTCGAGAACGGCGGAACTGAATTTGTAGTCGTGGGCGTCGTTTCCCTTGAGGAACACGAGCCGCCGCGCGGCGTGCATCAGGTCGTCGGGTGAGCCGTTCGCATCGAGATAACCAAGTGCCTTTCGAGATGCCGCGGCGCGATCGTGGGTTGCGGCGTCGAAGATTCCGGCGACGTCGGCGCCGTCGGCGGGGTCCAATTGATCCACGCGGACGTCGGATAGCTTGCCGGCGGCGGCGCGGAAGAGGGGGACGAACGCACATGCCTGGAGCAACATCAGCAGGCGAGTCTGGGGGTCGGCGGTGGTTTCGTAGGCGTAGCGAAGCGCGTTGGTCGAGGTGACGGCGTGCAAGGTCACGATGCTGGTCTTGCGCATGAGCAGTTCGCCGGCCCCGGCGAGCAGAGCATCCCAGATGGCCGCGGCGGCGGTGCCAGTGTTGAGCAAGTTTACGACCGCGGCGCAGGTGTCCTCGTCGGAGGCGGTGCGGAGAGTGGCGAGCAGGTCGGAAGTTGCGCCGTTGCTGGGTTTTCCATTCTGCCAATCCGGGCGCACCTTTTTGACGACTTCGGCGTTGCGCCGGCCGGGGCGGTCGGGGGCGGAATCGGACTTGGAGGGGTTGTCGCCGTCGAATTTCAAGAGCGCGTAGGCGAGGGAGCGCAGGACAGGCTCGGCGTGCTGCCAGCCAATGGCTTCGAGGGTGCGGAAACTGTTGGCTACGTAGATGGCTTTGTGGCCGATGTCGCGGAAATCGCGGGCGCCGTAGCGAGCGAAGAGCTCGAAGGCTTCGTTTCGGCCCATCGATCGGGCGACGCCGGCGGCGGCGGCATCGGCGCGGAGCTCGTCCCAGGAATCCATGGCCGCGATGAATTCTTCGCGCACCTTGGAGGCGGTCGGGATGCGGGCGGCATCGACCGCGCCCATGCGCCAGCCGTTGGCTTTCTTCGTCTCGATTTGCGAGGCCTTGAAGCGATCCAGGGCCCAGAAGATGGGGAGCCAGCGATCGGAGTCGGGGGACGCCTGGCTGGCGAGATGTGCCGAGTTAATCACCAGGACGGCGTGGAACTTGAAGCCGACTTGCGGGCGGGGTTGCACGTTACGTACGCCGGCCAGCAGCAGGGCGGCGAGGAGCTCGCGGTAGCTCAGTCCCTTCTTGACGCGATCGCCGACCTCCTCCAGGAGGCGCTCGCGGGAGGTATCCTCGAGCAGCTTGACCGTCCCTTCGACGCCGCTGGTGATGTGAAGGTCGCCGTCACCGAGTTTGGCTTCCTCAGCGGATACGGAGGGCAGGCGCGACAACACACTGCAGGCCCCGACTATCGCGCCGCTTCTTAACAGGAACCGTCTACGGGTTGAATCCATGGTCCACCTCGGTTTTTGAATCCGCCTCCCCCAAGCCGTTCATTGTACCCGTTTCGCGAAAACCTGACGCAGAAAGTGCGACAGCCCACGACAATGCGTCCGGGACGGGGGGCTTCCGAGGGCGATCCGGCGCTTCCTATTCAATGGCATGACCCTTGCACTATCTTTGACGAAGAAAACAAACGCGGGTTCGAGCTAGTTTTAGAGCCCGCACAAATCACTCTCCCTTCCCTCCTCCACGCCCGGTCAAGCCCCCCGGGCGTTTTTTATGCGCCTTGGTATGCTGGGGCGATGACCACGCGCCGCCAATTCCTCGCTACTACCGCCGCCGTCGCTCTCGCGCTCCCGGCTTTGGACGTGGCGCCGAGCGAAGATACATTTTCGTTTCCGCTGTTGGGCGATCTCCACTACGACCAGCTTGATGACCACGATATGCCGTGGCTGAGAAAGGATCATCCGAACGATGTCCGTCAGGTGGAGAATTACAGCCGGCTCACCGCGGAGATTCTGTCTCCCTTGTTCGCGGAGGTTGCGGCAGTTACGCGTGCAGCTAAGAATGCGGTGCCGCTGGTTGCGCAGATTGGGGACTTGGTGGAGGGGCTGTGCGGATCGCCAGCGCTGGCGCGCAAGCAGGCGGACGAGGCGCTGGCGCTGGTGGCGTCGGCGAAGTTTGACCGGCCGTTCCTCATCACCAAGGGCAATCACGACATCACGGGGCCGGGGGCGAAGGAGGTTTACACTGATGTGATCCTCCCGACGTTCATTAAGCACCCGACGTTGACGAATCAGCAGAAGGCTTGCTTTACGGTGGAGCGCGGCGGGGCGGTGCTGGCGTTTTTTGACTGCTATGACGCGACGGCCAGCCTGGCTTGGCTGGAATCCATCGCGGCAAAGCTGGGGGATCGGCGGCTTCTGGTGTTTACGCATCAGCCGGTGGTTCCTTATACGGGCCGACTGTGGCATGTGTACGAGAAGGGTGCTGACTCGGGCCGCCGCAAGCAGCTTTTGAATTTGCTGGGGAAACATCGGGCGATAGTGCTGAATGGGCATCTGCACAAATATGGGCTGCTGGCACGGAATACGGGTGACGGTGGGCGGTTTGTTCAACTGTCGATTTCGAGCGTGATCTCATCGAAGGATCAGCAGCCTAAGCAACTGACGGAAGGGGTGGAGCATTACGGGCCGGAGATGTTGAAGCAGGAGCCGTCGTTTTCGCCGGATACGGCGCAGGCGCGCGGGGATTACCTGAAATCGGAAGCGCCGTTCATCACCCACTATGACTACGCGGACGCGGCGGGATATGCGATGGTTCATGTTTCGGCGACGAAGATTTCGGCGGATATCTATCTGGGGCT
>JBBRIN010000139.1:0-7847 GCA_038221115.1 Tepidisphaerales bacterium | reverse complement strand
GCCATCATGCCGATGCCTCCCATGATGCTGATTGCGATTGCGCCCGTTCGCGGGAACCGGTCCGAAGCCACCGCGAGCATCGTCGGCCAGAAGAACGTCTTGCCCAAGGCATAGACCGAAAGCGCCAACATGGCGCCGATGAAGGTGTTGATGCCGCTGACGAGATTCAGGCCGACGCACGCCAGTGCCGCACAGACCATCAGCAGGCCAATGGGCGACAGCTTCAGGTTCTTTTCGATCCAGTTCGCACAGAACCGCAGGGTGAACATGAAGGCCGAGGTCCACACGAACAGGATCTTCCCCTGCTCCGGAGTGAGGATGTTGCCGGTGATGTTTTGAATCCAGCCGTCCGTGCCTAACTCGACAGCGCCGACGAGCGCGTGCGTGATAAAGAGCACGAACAGCAGCCAGGCGCCGATCGAGAAACCGGTCATGATGGCGACGAGGATGAGCAGCACGCCGCCGATCGCGTAGCCCGCGATGGTCGCGATCCGGGCGGCGGACTCGGCGTCGGCCGTCGTGCCGCCAGCCCTGGTGATCAAGGGCTGAATGATGCTGCTGGAAAACAGCGCCAGCAGGAAGCAGACGACCAGCGCCCCGAGCACGCCGACGTCGCGGAACATCTGGCCGAACGTCAGGCCCTTTTCCGCCGCCTCGGACTTGGGCATTCGCTGTCCGAAGAACATCACGCCGTACAGGACAGTGGGGACGAGGAAGAGTGCGAGTTGCACCTTCCACGCGACATGCATGCGCTCACCCAGCACCCAGCCGATCACGCCGCCTAGGATCAAGCCGGCGGGCCAACTGGCATGCAGGATGTTCAGGTAATGCGTGCGGTTGTGCGGAAAGAGGGTCGCCACGAGCGGATTAGCGACGCCCTCAAGCGTGCCATTGGCGATCGCGAAGATGAAAGTGCCCCAATAGAGGTAATTGTATGCGACTAGCTGCGACGCGGTCGCTGGCACCGCCAGGCTTATGACGGCCGAGAGCACGTGCATCGCGAATGCCGCGATGACGAGCGGGCCATAGCCGATCTTGTCTGCGACGACGCCGCCAATGATGATGCCGAAGCAGAAGCCGGTGAACCCAGCGCCCCCGATCTGGCCGAGCTGCGCGCCGCTGAACCCGAACTGCGTTTGCCAGCTAGCCAGGATTCCGCCGCGAATAGCGAAGCCGACGCCGGCCGCAAGGATCGCCATAAACCCGGCCAGCAGCAACCGCTTCGCGTTCGGAGCGATTGCCTCGTTTGAGATGCCGGGATCGGCCACCAAAGCCTGACTCATAGAATCTCCTCTTCGCCAAGAGCAAAACTGACGTGAAACGACGACCCGAAAGTCTAGTCGAAAGCTGCAATCGAATGCAACAATTCAGGTGGATCCGATACAGCATCGCGCCGCGCGAGCCGACGCCTCGTCCGATAACTCACACGGTGCTCGCCGACTCAAACGTCCATTCCTCTAACGGAGTAAACCTCGACGGATCGAATTCAAATCCTGCGCCGAACGGCGCAAGCACCGCAGACCCCACCTCGATCCGCCCGCCTCGGATATCCAATGTTGGAAACCCGAGCGTCGGATGATGCCGGTACACGTCTGGATGTGCCGCGGCCACAGTTTCCTGCAAATCCGCCGGCAGGTAAGTCAGGCCGCGGCAGTAGTGGTGACCGTTGCGTTCGATCTGCGCGATGCCCAGGTTGGCCATGACGGCCAGGTCCTGGATCAGCGCGATGGGGCCGACGTTGGAGAGATCTTCGCCACTCAAAATGTTGGAGCCGCCCGCCCGCCGCAGCTCGGCCACGCGGCAGGCGTTGATGACGCCCTTGAGGACGCCCTTGCAGTTCTTGTGGCTCGTCCCGACATACCCGCACTCGAGCGCGCGCGGGAATGCCGCCATGGTGGCGTCAGACTCATCGATGATCATCGGAGGCCGATCCGTCCAGGCCAGCAGATCATCCCGGGCCGCGTCGCTCAGTGCCACATCGCGGTGCAGGGGCTGCTCGACGAAGATCAACGTCGACAGGAATGGCTCAAGAGCTTCGTCCGCATGAAGCGACTGCCACAGCTCCCTAAACGGCGTGAGGTGGTGAAAGTTTTCGTTGCCGTCCAGGGTAAACGCATAGTCGCGCGCGTTTTCGCCGATGGTTTTTGCCAGCTTGCGAAGGCGAATTGAGTCGCGCTCCACATCGCCGCACAACTTGATCTTGAAGTGCGTCAAGCCGTAGGCGCGGATGCATTGGTCCAGCGACTGCGGCAACCCATCGTTCAGTACTTCTCCCGGCGGAATGTCCGCCTCGTCGATTGGATCGATCAACCCGACCGTGTGGCGCGCGATGATGGATTGCAAGGGTTTTGCGGGCAGCAACTCCAGCGGGAGGCCCTCGATCCCCAGCGTGTTCCGCCGCAGCGCCTCGGAGAACGGCGTTCCCGTGGCGCGGCAGAACGCGTCGATCATCGCCCGCTCAACCAGGCTGGTTCCAAAGCCGGCCAAGAGCGGCGGATAGCCCTGCCCATTTGCCCAGGTCGCTTGCGCCTCGTAGAGCACCTGCCACAACTGAAAGGGACTGATTGCCGCCGGCAACGCTCTGGCCGTGTCCGCCGCGTGACGAATGACGCGAATCATCTCGGCGATGTCGTCCGCGAAGCTGGTCTGCGGGTTTTTCGTGAACCACTTCTGCGGCAGATGATCCGCCGCGACTCCGAACGCCCGCGTTCCATCCACCGCCAATTCGATGCGCAAGAACAAGTGAGGCGCAAACGTCATCGTCGAGATGCCAAAGCGGAACGGCATCCGCATCCGGATGTTCAGCACGTAAGCGTCGTAGCGGAGGATCTGGCAGCTCATGGAGTCCTGCCTCCTCATACAAAAACGCCCGCCCCAACCAAGTGGGGGCGGGCGGTGAGTTCAAACTCAGCGGATCGACGCATTACTTCTGCGCTTCGATCGACGAGACGGTCAGGGTGCCGTCCTTCTCAGTGGCCTTCACGACGACCTTCAGGGAGTCGTTCTTTTCGAGGTACTCCTTGGCCTTGGTCGCGCTGGCGTCATCCAGCTTGTACTCGGTCTTGCCGGAGATGACGGCGAAACCGGCCTTGTCGCAGCACTTGAGCGTGCATGCCTTGGTGTGCTTGGCCGCGCCGGCTTCATCCTTGCCCGCGCCGCACTTCTGATCGATCAAGGTGCCCTTGATCTCCTTGTCCTCGGCCCGGGCTACGGCGACGCCGGCCATGATGCTCAGCAACGCTACGCCCGCCAGAAACGATTTACGCATGATCTGCTCCTTCAAAAATGACCTGCCCCCGTTTCCACTTGCGACGAGGGGGCGATTCTAACCACCTCGCCACCGGCGAGGAACTAATAAAATATAACCTCGGGAATTGGAAACGTTGACGTCGTTGCCGCCGACGTTCCGGAAGCCATGTCAACAAGTGAACGCAGGCCCGCTAACAACCCTAGCGGCAACCTACCCGCGCCAGTCAGCCCCGTTCATCTTTAACCTCCCGAGAACCCTATGAACCGCTCGCTCGCCTTCGCCTCGCTGCTGATTGCTTCCATCGCCTGTGCGGAAGATGCCCCTCAACTGTTCAAGCGGACGCAGCTTTCCGATCAGTTCTACTCCGAAGGCGCCAGCTTCGGTGACTTCAATAAGGACGGCAAAATCGACATCGTCGCCGGCCCGTTCTGGTACGAGGGGCCCGATTTCACCGTCAGGCATCAGTTTTTCGACGACAAGGCGGCCAAAACCTTCGACCCTCACGCTTACTCGGAGAACTTCTTTGCCTTCGTCCACGACTTCAACGGCGATGGCTGGCCCGACATCCTGATCATCGGGTTCCCCGGCAAGGACACATCCTGGTATGAAAACCCCAAGGGGAAGGATGGCCCCTGGACCCGCCATTTGGCTCTCGACGTCACCGACGGCGAATCGCCCACGTTTGGCGACCTGCTGGGCGACGGCCATCCCGTATTGATCTGCATGTCGCGCGGCCAGATGGGCTATGCGCAGCCTGACTCGTCGGATCCCAACAAGCCATGGGTCTTCCACCCGACCAGCCCGAAGATCGCCAGCTATCAGCGCTTCACGCACGGAATCGGCTTCGGTGACGTGAACGGCGACGGCAAGATGGACCTCCTGGACAAGGACGGCTGGTACGAGCAGCCCGCCTCCCTTGCCGGCGACCCCCACTGGAAAAAACACTCCATCAAGTTCGGCAACGGCGGGGCGCAGATGTACGTCTTCGACGTCAATGGCGACGGGCTTCCCGACGTCATCACGTCCATCTCAGCCCACGGGTTTGGCCTGGCCTGGTTCGAACAGAAAAAGGAGAAGTCGCCCGAAGGCGAGCCGCAATTCACCCAGCACCTGATTATGGGCGAGAAGCCGGAGCAGAGCCCCTATGGCTTAAAGATCTCGCAGCTCCACGCGATCGCGATGGCCGACATGGACGGCGACGGCCTGCCGGACATCGTCACCGGCAAGCGTTGGTGGGCGCACGCGCCGCCGAACAGCCATGACCCGGATGTGAACGAGCCGGCGGTGCTCTATTTCTTCCGGCTCGTGCGCAATAAGGACGGCACCGCCGATTTCATCCCCTACAAGATCGACGACAACTCCGGCGTCGGCACGCAGGTCACGGTCGGACACGTCTCCGGCGGGCCGCTCCCCGACGTCATCGTCGGCAACAAGAAAGGCGTCTTCCTTTTCTCCAATCAGATCGACAAGCTGGGAAAAGATGCCTTGGAAAAGGCCGCTCCCAAGCCGATCTCCGCCTCCGCGAAGTGAGGTGAGGCGAGCGATCGGTCACCTATGCCGGCACCACGCGATTCCGCTTCCGATGTTTCCACCGCAGCGCCATCGCGAGGTACGCGACGATGGCGAGGTTGATCACGAGCACCAGAATCTGCGCCCAGCGCATGTGTTTTGCCACCTCATAGATCTCGAGCGGGACGAACAGTGAGGTGCTCACGAGCGTCACCCACTCGGCCCACTCCTTTTCCATCAGCAACCCCACGCCTTCGATGAGATAAAGCACCGCGTAGAACGCCGTGCCCACGCCGAGCCAGCGCAGCCGTTCCGGCGTCACCCGCGCCATTTTTGCCAATACCGCATGAAAATATTCGCTGTCCGGGTCCGCCCGCAGGTGTTGAAGAACGGTCTGCGCCACCGACTCCACATTGCGATGCACCAGCCGGAAGGCGCCGATACTGATCAGGATCAGCAGCGCCGTCTTGAGCAACTTAAACGCCCCGATCAGCCGAAGCGTATTCCGCTCGGCTACGGAGCGGCGTGCTGCAATGGGAGGGATTGGGCTTTCCATGGATCGCTCGCGGATTCTTACGTCGTTTCGCCTTGCGCCTCCACCTCCGGTGGCCTCAGGTTTCTGGCGTCGACCGGAAGCCGTTCGCCATTGAGGTCCGCCCACATGGCCGCCTCGCCGTCTAGCGGACTTTTAATGTTGTATGCCTGGTAGGCGATCATCTCGCCTATGCGCACGACCAGGTCTACCAATCGCTCGCCGGCGGTCCAATGGTCCCCGACGCAGATCGTTGCCGGATCGATGTTCGGATGAAACACCGGCGTGAGCATTTTGCACTTGGGTCCTAGGCGCGGGTAGTCGGCCGTTAGTTGAATTTCGACCAGGTGCTCCTCGCGGGTCACCGGCTCGAGCTTCCGCCCGCTTCCGCGTTCGAGGCCCTGCACGCGATATTCAATTCGGTATGTCTCGGGCGGCTCCCCCACCGTGGAAACGACCTTAATCGCGGGGAAGCCGGCAAAAGCGACGGCCATCTGTGCGGCATCCGCAGCCAGCCGCCTTGTCCGCATGGGGACTCGCGCGGCCACAAGCGGCGTGAGGTCGGGCGCCTGGCCTGGATTAGTCGCCGGCGGCACCGTGACCGTCATCCCGCACTTGCACCGCGCGCTGCGTCCGGCCGCCGCATCCGGCACAGTGTACTTTCGCCCGCAGCTTGCGCATGCGAACTCGATCACGCCCTGCCCCCGCCACGCCCCAGCCACCGCGCCACCGGCGGCGGCCATCCGTGATACCACCGGTACGAAAACCAAAGCCCCAATGCCGCCCCGGCCACACACACCAGCAGCGCCACAACCAGCACCCCGCGCCGCTTACGCGTTTCCTTAAACCCGAGCAGGTATGTCACCGTTCCCACAGCCGCAATCGCGGCAGGCACTCCATATGCGAAGGCGCCCATCAGAACGCCGAGCACACTCGTCGCCAGGAACAGAAACTCCCAGGGAAACCCCGCCGGCTCCTCGTCCGAAATGCCTCCCCCGAGCGTGGTCGCGGCTTGCTCCTGTACCTCCGCGGGCTCGGCTTCTTTCACCTGCTCTTCGCCCGGCTTCGCCAGCGCGCCCACCTGCGGGCATCCATAAGCCGAGCACCCGCGGTTCTCCTCCCAGCACTCCGTGTGAAAGGTCAATCCGCAGGACGGACAGGTCGTCATTGACTCTCTGGCGGCAATCTCAGTCTGGCATACGCTGCATGTCTGCGTCGCCGGCTGATGCATCGGTGGGGCGTCTGCCACAGCCGGTGCCGTTACCTCGGCTGGCTCCGGTAGCCGCTCTTCCCCAGGTCGCCAGTTCTCAAAGAGGTGATCGTGCCGAGCCTCACCGTTGCTTCCTTCGGCCGGCGGCTGCTCGTGCGATACCGGCGGCTCTTCAATGAGCGGCTCGGCCTCGGCCACCGCGTCGTGCGTCGGCGCCTCGGCTAGCCACTCTCCCTGCACGATCGAATCCGATAGTCCGTGCTCGTCGGCGTGCGCGTGCTCGTGCGCCGGAATCGCGGTTGCAAAGTCTTGGGCGAGCATCCCCTCATGCTCGTGCCGCTCGGCCGCCACCGGCACACCCGGCTCGGGCACCTCGGGCGCCTCGGCCACCGTTGTCGCGAACACGCCGGACCGTTCAGGGATCCGTATGGTGCGCCCGCAATGCCGGCACTTATGCGCCTGCCCGATGACCGCTGCCTTGAACCACGCAGGGGCTCCGCATGGGCAATCAAACAATACCCCCGCCTCCGCCACGTTCTCCAGGGCCGGCTGGCCCGCCAGATTCAGCTCCTGCACACCCCTGGGCAGCGCGGCTTCCTCCGAGAAGACGATCTGCGTTTGCCCCACCCGCACGACGTCGCCATCGTGTAGATCCTGACGCCGTTCGATCGGCCGTCCGTTGACGCGAGTCCCCGTCAGGCTCCCGGTATCCGCGACGTAATACTGCCCATCGCGCTCGCGGTCGATCCATGCGTGAAGCCGCGACACGCTCGAGTCGGCCAAAACGATTCCGTTGGTGGGCAACCGCCCAATGAGCACCCGCCCGGCGAGGCGCCCGCCCGTGCGATTCCCCGGTTGTTCGATGATCAGCGTGGGCATGAGTTGAGGGTTGAGGGTTCAGGGTTCGGGGTTCAGCAAGAAAAACACGTCGTCTTGCTTTTCTGAACCCTGAACCTTGAACCCCGAACCCTAGTTTCTAGCCTTCTCTTGAAATGTAAAGGCGGTATCGCCGATTTGAACGCGATCGCCGCTCCGCAGCTTCGCCCGCCGCACGAGTCGGCCATTGATCGTGGTCCCGTATCCGGTGCCGAGGTCTTCGATCTCATACCCGGCCGCCTGGATGTACATCGCCGCGTGTCGCCGGCCGACGTGCGGGTCCTTGAAGAGGTAAATTTCACACTGCGGTGAGGAGCCGATGAAGGTCGGGTTGCGGTAGACGATGAACTGCTTGCCGGCGATGAGGCCTTTGACGACGCGCAGCCATCCCTGCTTGGCCACGCTCTCCACGAGCGCCGTCCCCAAACCGGTGATCACTCCGATCGCCACGATCGCGATCAGACGGCTCA
>JBBRIN010000138.1:0-7877 GCA_038221115.1 Tepidisphaerales bacterium | reverse complement strand
CCGCAAATCTCCGAAACGACCTCCGGCGTGTACCGCGCAAAGTGCCGCTTCAACAGTTGAAACACACAACGCGGGTTCTGAAGCGTCGGGTCCTTCTCGATATGTCCCCCCGCCGGCGGCAGCGTGTTGCCCGACCGCCTGTTGGCATGCGCGCTCGAGCCCCCCATGAGCCCATACCCGTGCATGCCCTGCCCAGACTCGGCGGCGTCATTCTCCCTTTCGCCACCACCAAGCTTGCCCCTCCCGCCCTCACCCTGATCCGGCGCCCGCTGGTGCGTCTCATCGCCCGCCGGGTGCTTCACATCTGCCTCGGAGCCCTTGTACCCCCAGTGCCCCAGGTCCGCGTGATACGCCCGCTCATCCTTATTGTAACCGCTGAACAACCCATCCAATTCATCGGGAAGCTGAAATCCATCCTCAATGATGTTCGCGGCGTTCGTATACGCCAGCACGTACTCCTTGAACCACCGCTCGTGTGTAAGAATGTAGTCGATAATCCCCCCCAGGAACGCGATATCCGCGCCCGCGCGGATGCCCACGTAGGTCTGGCACATCGCGCTGGTGCGGCTGAACCGCGGATCGACGTGGATCAACTGCGCCCCTCGCTCGCGCGCCTTCATCGGCCAGCGAAACCCCACCGGGTGGGCTTCGGCCATGTTCGATCCCATGATCAGGATGCAGTCGCTGTTGGCGAGGTCCTGCTGGTAGGTTGTGGCCGCGCCGCGGCCAAAAGAGGCGCCCAGACCGGGCACCGAGGCGGAGTGTCATATCCTCGCCTGATTCTCTATCGATACCACTTGCAACCCCGCTCCCAGCAGCTTCTTGATCAGGTAGTTCTCTTCGTTGTCCAGGGTTGCCCCGCCGAGGGATCCCATGTTTTCCACCGCATTCAGCCGCAGTCCCTTCTCGTTCTTTTCCTTATAGCCCCGGTCGCGCGTCTCCTTCACGAGCTGCGCCACCCGCTCCATGGCCCACGCCAATGGCTTGGTCTCCCACTTGTCCGAGTAGGCCGCCCGATACATCACATGCTTGATCCGATGCGGGTTGTGATGAAGCTGAAACGTGCTCGCCCCCTTCGGGCAAAGCGTCCCCTCATTGATGGGGCTGCGCGGGTTGCCTTCGATGTCGATCACCTGCCCGCCCTTCGTGTAGATGTGCGTGGCGCATCCGACAGCGCAGTATGGGCAGATGCTCTCGGTCACCGTCGCCCCGCGAATGCGCGCGTGCTTGTCGAGCGTGCGCGGGCTGTAAGGCTGCGGCGGGCGGCGGTCGGATTTACCGAAAAGAGGAAGGGAGAACATCGCGGGGCCTCCACGGGAACGAGATAGGTCACTTACCATCTGCGAAGGCTACGCAACCGCGCCATGCAGGCAAGGGGCAAAACTCTAAACGGTTCCACGCTCGGCCTACCCCGCCACCGCAGATTCATCCTCCGGCCCTTGAATTGCGCCCCCATCCACCGTCTCATCGGCGTCGCGCTTCAAGCGCCGCGCGATCGTGCTCGCGTTAATCCGCAGCACCGCGGCCGCACCCTTGATCGTACCCGTCGAGGCCAGCACGCTGCGAATGTGCATCGACTCCACCGCCTCCAGCGGCACAAGATCCCCAATCGAAAAGGACCGCGTGTCGCGCAACAGATTGTGCGGGAGGTGCTCCACCCCTAGTTGGTTCGCATCGCACAGCAGCACCGCCCGCTCGATCACGTTCCGGAGCTCCCGCGCATTGCCCGGCCACGAGTGGCGCGTCAGCAAGTGCATCGCATCCGCGTGTAAACCCACAATCGGCCGATGGTTCTCCCGCGCCCAGTGCTCCACATACCGCTGCGCAAGAAGCTTAATGTCCTCCGGACGGTCGCGCAGCGGCGGAAGATCGATTCGCAGCACGCCCAGGGCCAAGAGCAGCTCCGGCCGCAGTCGCTTCCGCTTCACGGCCTCGTCCAGGTCCAGCGCGCTCGTCGCAATGAACCGCACCTCGCACTTGCGGCTGCGGAAATCTCCGGCCCGCTCGTATTCTCGCTCCGCCAACAGTCGCAGCAGCTTGGGCTGAAGGCTGGGCGGTGTCAGCGCGACCTCGTCGAGAAGCAGCGTCCCCGACTCGCAAAATGCCACCCTCCCAGGATGCTCCCCCGAATCCTGCGACGCCCCGAATAGATCGCTCTCCAGCGCGTCGGCATCGGTGGTTTCGCAATTCACTTGCCCAAACGGCGCCGCCGCCCGCCCGCTCCACGCATGGATCGCCCGCGCTAAACGACCCTTCCCAGTCCCCGGCTCCCCGCAGATCAGCACCGTTGCATTGCTCCCCGCCACCTGCCGCGCCAACGCCAACGCCCGCTGCATCACGGCGCTGGCGGTGGGGAAATCCGCCTCCGGATCCAGCCGCCCCATCGCATCGCGCAGCGCCTCAACCTGCCATTGCAGGCGCCTTCGCTCCGCAACCTTCTGTGTCACCAGCCGCACTTCCACCGGCGTGAACGGCTTGGGCAGGTAATCCATCGCGCCGCGCTTGATTGCATCGACCGCCGTCTCCACCGACGCATACGCCGTGATCACCACAACACTGGCTCGCGGATTCTCCTTAAGGATGCGCGGAATCAGCTCCAACCCATTGTCCGCGCCAAGTCGAAGGTCCAGAAAAATCAGGTCAAACGCCCGCCGCGATACCTCGTCCAGCATCGCCTGCGCCGACGCCGCGGTAGTCACTGTATGGCCGTCTACCTCTAGGTTGACTGACAGCGTCACGCGGATGGCGCGTTCATCATCGGCAACCAGCACGCGCAGCGGCGACGTTGTGTGCGCCGACACCCCCTTAGCGGCCGCGTCACCCGCGCCGGATCCGATTGCTACATCACTCATGGAAGCCCTGCCGGCCGCTTGCCCCGCCACTCCTCTAACGTGTTTCGCCGATGGACTGGGGATGCGGTGACCCTGCGCCTATTGCATTATGCGTGCCATCGGCGGAGCGCGAGATCGTTCGCCATGTTCCGGCGTAAGCGAGATGACACTTCGCTGGTAAATGCCTACAATTCCCCCAGAAATGGACAATCCAGGTCGCGCCGTGCCGAGGTCCGGCGTTGACCCAGAATTAAGCGACGGTGTCGGCCCCCAGTCAGATTTCGCCAACCGCGCACTAATGAGGCATTCAGCGAGAACGCATAAACGCGAAGCGCGTAAAGTGCGCGCTACCAGCCCGTCTTACGCAACGTATAATAGGGAATATGTGTCAGCGCAATTTGCACGTATGGCCTACGTTCACGTCTATTCAACCGTCGCACTTGGCTTGCAAAATGCGCGATTGACCCATAATCGTCCAGAGTCAGCGACGTTTATTACCATTACCGAATAATCCGAAGACACTTATGGAAATAGCCGCTTTCCGAGGCGTGGCGCGCACAAATGTATCGCCCCGGCGAGCGTTGCGTAGCTCTTCACGGAACCCCTTCAACACGATCATTCTGCAACACCGCTCCCCAAGCGGACCTCTGTCGCACTTTAATCTGTCCCGCAGCACGCGCGCTTTATAAGCGGACCTCAAATCCACCAATGCGCGGCGCAAAACCCGCGCGACACCGGCACAACCTTTGCCAAAGTGCCTCATCGATCGAGGTCCGCAAATCGCCGTACGCTGTCGCAAATGAGCGCGCGATCCAAGGACCTCGGTGGGCGAACCCGCCCCCTTCGCTGGCTTTGAACCGAACGACTAACACGAGGCCAGCGTCGGCGTTGCCCGCGTCACCGGCGATTCCTCGCATTGATCTCGAACATGACCCATACCGTCGGGCGGCATGTCGACTGCCTGTACTACGGACACTTTTTTTGAGGAGCACCTGATGATCCCCGTTGAGACAGAAGGCAGACTCACCTTCGCCGGCAAGCTGAACCGGCTGGGCCACCGGCTGAAAGATCCAGAATGGCGCCGCTACGGCAGGCAGTTGCTGCTTGGAAAACTCGTAGCGCTCGGCGTGTTGCTACTGGTCATCGCGGCCGTCCGCTATTACATCAATTCCACCACCGCCCTGGCCGACGAGGCGGCCATCGCCACAACTCAAGCCGCCGCGACGCAGCCCGCCGCCGTTGATCCGTATTCCGGCATCAAGCTTCCTGATCACGTCAATGCCCTCAATACCCTCTGGACTCTTCTCGGAGCGTTCCTCGTGTTTGGGATGCAGGCGGGTTTCACCATGCTCGAGGCCGGCTTCTGCCGCTCACGCGAAACAGTAAACGTCCTCGTTGAATGCGTCTTTGACACCTGCCTTTGCGGCGTCCTTTTCTTTGCTTTTGGTTACGCCTTCATGTTCGGCGCCGGCAATGCCTTCATCGGTTGGCATGATCCCAACGATGCTAACGTGAGCTGGTTCTTCCTTAAGGGAGTGAACGCTTCCACCAACTACAGCGCCACCGGGGTGCCTGTCCTTGCCCACTGGCTTTTCCAGTTTGCCTTCGCCGACTGCGCCTCGACCATCTGCTCCGGCACCATGATAGGACGCACCGCCTTCATTGGCGACATTCTCTACTCCGTCTGCGTCTCCGGCTTCATCTACCCCATCCTCGGGCACTGGTGCTGGGGCCCCGACGGCTTCCTCGCCACGATGGGCACCCCTTCCACCGACGGCACCTGGCGGTTCATGCCCAGCTTCGGCATCAACTTCCATGACTTCGCCGGTTCAACCGTCGTTCACTCGATCGGCGGGTGGATCGCGCTCGCCGGGGGCATTTGCCTCGGGCCGCGCCTCGGCCGCAAGTTTAAACGCGATGGCGGTGGCCCCATGTTGCCGCACGATCTGACCATCGCCGTCGTCGGCGGACTCATTCTCTGGTTCGGCTGGTACGGGTTCAATCCCGGTTCCACCCTCTCTGCCATGGACGCGGGCGGCATTGGCCGCGTCGCCGCCAACACGACCCTCGCGGCCTGCACGGGTGGCCTAGGCGCCGTTTTCCTCATGTACTTCCGCACGCGCAAGTGGGACGCCGGCTCCATCACGAACGGCTTCCTCGCCGGCCTTGTCGCCATTACCTGCCCATGCTACTGGGTCAGTCCTCTGGGCGCATGCATCCTGGGCTTTATTGCAGGATTGATCGTCATCGGCGCCACCGAACTCCTCGAGTTCCTCCGTATCGATGACCCCGTCGGCGCCTGGCCCGTCCACGGCGTCTGCGGCATCTGGGGCACCATCTCACTCGGCCTCTTTGCATCCGGTTACCACCAGGCCGCCGGATCCAGCCCCTACGGTACCCCGGGAATCACCCCTCATGCCCCCGAAGCCCTCACCGGGCTCTTTTACGGGGGCGGCGCTAAGGTTCTAATCGCCCAGTGCATCGGCAGCGGCATCATTGTCGTCGCCACCTTCGCCGTGGCCATGGGCGTCTTCGCGGTTCTGAACCTTATGGGCCTGCTCCGCATCTCCAAGGAAGGCGAGCTCGAAGGGATGGACCTGCATGAGCATGGCATTTCCGCCTACCCCGAATATGTCATCTCGGCCCTCTCGGCACCCAGCGGGATGGCGGCAGACACCGTCCATATCCCAACCTCGACCACCAAACAGCGCCAGGAGTACGCGGGCATGAAATAGCCGCCCCTTGTTTCCAGTCTGCCTGTGCCTTATCGACGTGAGATGAAAACACCAGCGGCTTGATCGGCCGGACTACGACCCCAGTGACCCGCGGCCCGCCGATCAAGCCGCCTCCTTTTGGAGCAACTACTCATGAAACTCATTATCGCCATCATCCGACCCGAAAAGCTCGAACCCGTTCAGTCGGCACTCATCGGCGTCGAAGTCTTTCTGATGACCGCGTCCGACGTCCGCGGCTGCGGACGCCAGCGCGGCTTCAAAGAGCAATACCGCGGCAACGAGGGCATCATCCGCCTCCTCTCCAAGGTCAAGCTCGAAATCGCCGTTAACGACGACTACGTTGAACCGGCCGTCAGCGCCATCATGAAAGCCGCCCATTCCGGGAACATCGGTGACGGCAAAATCTTCGTCCTCCCGCTCGAAGAGTGTTACCGCATCCGCACCGGCGAAAGCGGCGGCGTCGCCATCGGACCGTGATCCTATCCCCACTGCCCCATTTGGCCTGCTCCCTTGCGAGCAGTGTCTAAAGGCGCTCCTCCTCAATCCATCGTCGTGCCCCGCCCGCAACGCTTGCCGGCGGGGCACGCCGCTTTGGTATCATGCCGTCGTCCAGAGAGGAAAACGAAATGATGATGAAACCCACGCGGCTCACGTTCTCAGTCATGACCTGCCTTTTGGGAGCGCTGACAACGTTCGCCGCCCCTGACGGCCCTCGCGCCTACATTAAAAAGCCCCAATCCTGGTTCGCATCGGACGACGCCAAACGCATCGCTGCCAACATCCTCTCCTGGCAATCCGATCTCGGTGGCTGGCCCAAAAATGTCGAGACCGCCTCCGCCCCCTACAAGGGCGCTGACCGCGCCAAAGACCTCAGCCCCACTTTCGACAACGGCGCCACCACCGACGAGCTCCGCTTCCTCGCCCGCTACCACAACGCCTCAAAAGATCCCAAAGCCCAACCCGCCTTCGAAAAAGGCTACGGCTACATTCTCAAAGCCCAATACCCCACCGGCGGCTGGCCCCAGTTCTACCCGCCCGACACGAAGTACCACCGCTATATCACGTTCAACGATGATGCGATGGTGCGACTCATGCTCTTCCTGCGCGAAACCTACACCGACAACGTCAACTACCCCTTTCTCGACGATGTCCGCAAATCCTCCGCCCGCGCCGCCTTCGATCGGGGCATCGACTGCATCCTCAAGTGCCAGATCAAAGTCGACGGCAAGCTCGCCGCCTGGTGCGCTCAGCACGATGAGAAGGACTATTCCCCGCGCGAAGGCCGCGCTTTTGAGCTGATCTCCCTCAGTGGCTCCGAATCCGTCGGCATCACCCGCCTGCTCATGAGCCTCGATCACCCGAGCCCCGACGTCATCCGCGCCGTCGACTCCGCCGCCGCGTGGCTCCGCGACGCCGCCATCCACGGCATCCGCGTCGAAACAGTCAAGGATCTCAAATCCCCCAAAGGCACCAACAAGCTCGTCATCAAAGACCCCTCGGCCCCTCCCATCTGGGCGCGGTTCTACGAGATCGGCACGAACAAGCCCATCTTCTGCGACCGCGACGGCGTCAAAAAGTACGACATTGCCGACATCGGCTACGAACGCCGCAATGGCTACAGTTGGCTTGGTTACTGGCCGCAAGCGCTGCTCGAAAAGGAATACCCCGCGTGGAAGACCACCCATTCCCATTGACCGGGAACTCGAACGTCACTCGTCGGCATCGACAAACATGCGGCCCTTGCGGCGGCGGACGAGGAGGTTGCCGGGGAAATGTTGGCGCGGCGGCGAGGCGGCGTCACGCGCCATGGTGAGCAGCCGCATGAGGGTGGCCGGAGAGATGTCTTGGGCGGGGGCACGGTGGGTGCGGAGCCAGCGGCGAAGTGAATGGATGGCGAGCGGATCGGAGACGGCGGCGATCGCATCGAGGGGAAAGTCGGGAGGCAGTTCAGGCGCGTGGCTGTCGAGCCAGTTGCGGAGCACGGAACAGGCGCGGCCGAGCTGGAGCAGTTCCGCCGCAAGCTGAGGGAAGCGGGCGAGGAGTTGGCGGAGGCGGTTGCGCTGATAACGGGCCGTGGCGTTGCTGGGGTCTTCCCGCCACGGCAGCGCGCGGCGTTTGAGCTCCGCGCGAATCGCCGCACGCGAGATGTTCAGCAATGGGTGAAGCACGGTGAGGCCCCCAATGGTGGCGCGCGGCGAGATCCCGGGTAGCGAAGTGGTTCCTGACCCGCGCAGCAGGCGTTGGAGGATGGTTTCAGCCTGATCGTCCGCGTGGTGAGCGAGGATGACGCCGCGGAGGCCATGCTTTTCCA
>JBBRIN010000137.1:0-7896 GCA_038221115.1 Tepidisphaerales bacterium | reverse complement strand
TAACCTGGTCGTAGAGGGGATTCCGAAAATTCCGGCAGCGCTGGTGGAAGACGTGGGGCGGTATACGCAGTTTCGGGCGGCGGCGATGGCGAGCTGGCACCCGACGAAACGGGAGATGTTGATTCGCACGCGGTTCGCAGACACCTACCAAGTGCATCATTTGAAGATGCCGGGGGGCGCGCGGCAGCAGATGACGTTTTATCCGGATACAGTGGCGCATGCATCGTATGCACCGGCGGGTGAAGAGGCGGGGACGTATTTTATCTTTGGGAAAGACAAGGGGGGGAATGAGTTCTCGCAGTTTTATCGATTTGATCTGGCCAGCGGCGCGGTGTCGCTGCTGACGGACGGCAAGTCACGCAATGAGGGGGCGAATTGGTCGGAGAGGGGGGACCGGATCGCGTATACGTCGACGCGGCGGAATGGGAAGGATTCGGACATCTATGTGATGAATCCGAGCGATCCGAAGACGGACAAGCTTTTGGCGGAGATGGACAAGCCGGGGTATGGGGTGGCGGATTGGTCGCCGGACGATTCGGAGCTGCTGATCGAGGAGTACGTGTCGATCAATGAGACGTACTTATGGTTGATGGAAGCGACGAGCGGGGCGAAGACGCGGCTGACGCCGAAGGGAGAGGGGAAGGAGGGGGAGACGGTGGCGTATCGGAACGCGGCGTTCGGCCGGGATGGGAAGGGGATTTATTACACGACGGACAAGGGGTCGGAGTTTCAGCGGCTGGTCTATCTGGAAATGGACAACAAGGCGGAGACGCTGCTCACGGGCGACATTCCGTGGGACGTGGAGTCATTTGCGCTGTCTTACGACGGGAAACGAATTGCGTTGGTGACGAATGAAGATGGGTTGAACGTGCTGCACCTGATGGATGCGGAGACGCGAAAGGAAGTGGCGGCGCCGAAGTTTCCGGCGGGGCAGATCAGCAATTTGAGATGGCACCGGAATAACCGGGACCTGGCGGTGAATGTCGTGTCGGCGCGATCGACGGCGGATGTGTACAGCGCGGATGTGACGACGGGAGAGGTACAGCGATGGACGGAAAGCGAGACGGGGGGGATGGCGGTGGAGAGTTTTTCGGAGCCGAAGCTGGTGCGGTGGAAGAGCTTTGATGGGAAGATGATTAGCGGGTTCCTTTATCCTCCCGCGGCAAAATTCACCGGCAAGCGGCCTGTCATTATCAATATTCACGGGGGGCCGGAGAGCCAGTTTCGGCCGGCATTTCTCGGACCGTACAACTACTACCTGAACGAGCTGGGCGTCGCGATCATCTTCCCGAACGTGCGGGGGTCGGCGGGGTATGGGAAGGCCTTTTTGAAGCTGGACAATGGATTCAAGAGGGAGGACTCGGTGAAGGACATTGGGGCGCTGCTGGATTGGATTGCGGAGCAGCCGGGGCTGGATGCGGATCGGGTGATGGTGACTGGGGGAAGTTACGGCGGGTATATGTCGCTGGCGTGTGCGACGCATTTTAACGACCGGCTGCGCTGCGCTGTGGACGTGGTGGGGATCAGCAACTTCGTCACGTTTCTGGAGCACACGGAAAGTTACCGGCGCGACTTGAGGCGGGCGGAGTACGGGGATGAGCGCGAGCCGGCGATGCGGGAGTTTTTGATGGAGATCTCGCCGCTGACGAGTGCGGGGAAGATCACGAAGCCGTTGATGGTGGTGCAGGGGGCCAACGACCCGCGGGTGCCGGCGAGCGAGGCGGAGCAGATGGTGGCGACGGTGAAGAAGAACGGGGCGCCGGTGTGGTTTCTGCTGGCGAAGGACGAGGGGCACGGGTTCGCGAAGAAGAAGAATGCGGACTTTCAGTTTTATTCGACGGTGATGTTTATTAAGAAGTATTTGCTGAATTGAGGAACGGGTGCCACGGGTCGGCGTACTCCCAGACCTGTGTTTTTCGGCGTATCCAAGCTCACAGGTCTCGGCGTACCGCGACCTGTGGCACCCGGTGGTCGGCACGAGGGGGCGGGCCGGGAGGACTTGAATTTAGTGTCGGAGCTTTTCTTTGCGGCGGCCGGCGGCTTCGGCGCCCCATCCGCCGAAGAAGAGTTCGGCCATGGCGAGCCAGCCGGCGGTTTCGGCGCTGCCGGCGGTGGGTTCGTCCCAGAGGTCGATCTTCACGCGGTCGGCGAGCCCGGTGAGGACCTGGTTGCGCGTGCGGCGCAGAAGTTCGTCGGTGAACGCGGGGTTGCGGGTGAGGGGGCTGACGAGGATGAGGCGATGGGGGCGGACGAAGTTGATGGCGTTGGCGAGGCCGCAACTGAGGTATTGGAGGATCAGCTCGGCGGCGTCGTCATGGCCGGGGCGTTCGTAGTGGCTGATGCGGTCGGCAAGGGTGTCGTCGGGGGCGCCTTGGCCGTTGTGGCGATGGAGGAAGGGGGTGCTGACGATGCGTTCGAGGCAGCCGGTGTGGCCGCAGAAGCATTTTTCGGTATCGACGATGAAGCGGTTGTGGCCGAGTTCATTGGCGCCGGTGGCGCAGCCGCGATTGGGTCGGCCGTCGATGAGCATGGCAGCGCCGAGCTGGCCGTCTTCGACGAGAACGAGGAGGACGTCCTGGCTGGCGGCGCGGTGGGTGAGGAGCCAGCGTGCGGCGAGGGCGTGCATGTCGTTTTCGAGGATGACGGGGAGCGTGCCGGCGGCTTTGTAAATGGGATCGAGGGAAGCGTGGGTTTTACCGGGAAGGGCGCTGGAGAGGAGGACGGCGTGTTGGGCGGCGTCGACGAATCCGGTGATGCTCAGGCCGATGCCCATGGCATCGGGGCTACGGAGGCGTTTGACGGCGGAGGCGGCGGCGGGGATTACCTTGGCGGGATCGGTAACGACCTTGGAGATGGACGAGCCGATGGGTTGTCCGCGGAGGCCGACGCGGCAGGCCTCGACGCGTCCGGGGCCGATGGCGAGGCCGATGACGTGGCGGCGGGCGGGGTCGATTTCCAAAGGGACGCGGGGTCGGCCGGCACCGGAGGGTTCGGGGACGCACTCGCGGAGGACACCGGCGCGGAGGAGGGCATCGGCGACGGTGCCGACGTTGTTGGGGGTGAGCCCGGTTTTTTCGTGGAGCTCCCAGCGGCTTAGACGGCCCTGTTCCCAGAGCATCCGTACCACCTCACGCTGGCGGGGTTCGAGCATGACTTATTCTTTCATCTCTTGATAATAACAACCTGATTTCGCTTACTTTAGCGGGGTTTTTTTGAATAGCGAGAACTTTCCCTTGATTATTTATCTAAATTGATAATAATGCGCGGCTGTCGGGACGTTGCGGGCCAGGAGAGGCAGGCGGGTATGATTGCCGGCATCAAGCGAGCCTGCGGAAGATGTTCCGGTTATACCGACTGTAACGATCGTCCTGTACCGATCGTCGTGCCGACACCTATTGGGAGCCTGAGCCATGTCCACGAGCAGCAGCGCTGAGTTTGTCGCATTACATTCGAGCGGCGTGGAGCCGGAGCGGGTGCCGACGACGGCATTCCCCGAATCGAAGCAGGTGAACAAGGCGGTGGCGGCGGAGATCGCGGAGCTGATCAAGTCCAAAGCGGCGCAGGGCAAGCATTGCGTGCTGGGGTTAGCGACGGGTTCGACGCCGACGGGTGTCTACGATGAGCTTGCGCGAATGCACAAGCAGGAGGGGCTGAGCTTTAAGAACGTGATCACGTTTAACCTGGACGAGTATTACCCGATGCAGCGGCACGAGCTGCAGAGCTACCACCGGTTCATGCACGAGCACTTGTTCGATCGGGTGGATGTCGACGCGAAGAACGTGCATATCCCGGATGGGACGCTGCCGATCGAGCGCGTGAATGAGTCTTGCCGCGAGTACGAGCAGGCGATCAGGGATGCGGGGGGAATTGACTTGCAACTGCTGGGGATCGGGCGGACGGGACATGTGGGTTTTAACGAGCCGGGGTCGGCGCGCGAGAGCCGGACGCGGCTGATCACGCTGGACCACGTGACGCGGATGGACGCGGCGAGCGATTTTTTTGGCGAGCAGTACGTGCCGCGGCGGGCGATCACGATGGGAGTGGGGACGATTTTGGAGGCGAAGCGCGTCATCCTGATGGCTTTTGGCGAGGGAAAGGCGGCGGTGGTGGCGCGGGCGGTGGAGGGGCCGATCACGGCGGCGGTGGCGGCGAGCTTTTTGCAGGAGCACTCGGACGCGCGCTTCATGCTGGACGAGGCGGCGGCGGCGGAGATGACGCGGTATAAGACGCCGTGGCTGGTCGGGGCGGTGACGTGGGATAGATCGATGACGCGGCGGGCGGTGATCTGGCTGGCGCAGCTGCTGGACAAGCCGATCCTCAAGCTCACGGACATGGATTACAACGAGCACGGGTTGCAGGACCTGGTGGCGAGCGCGGGATCGGCGTACGACATCAACCTGGGGGTGTTCCGGCAGATGACGGAGACGATCACGGGCTGGCCGGGGGGTAAGCCGGATGAGCTGAAGCGGCCGGGGGACATCAGCCGGCCGAGCGACAAGACGTTTCCGAAGCGCGTGCTGGTTTTCTCGCCGCACCCGGACGACGACGTAATCAGCATGGGGGGGACTTTGATCCGGCTGGTCGATCAGAAGCACGAGGTACACGTCGCGTATCAGACGAGCGCGAACATCGCGGTGTTTGACGCGGATGCGCTGCGGTTTGCGGATTTTGCGGTGGAGTTTAACAACCTGTTTGGGATTGGCGTCGAGCAGGCGGCGAAGATCGAGCGTGTGATCGAGGAGTTTTTGCGGCACAAGGCGCCGGGGCAGGTGGACAGCCGAGACGTGCAACAGATCAAGGGGTTGATCCGCCGGGGCGAGGCGCGGGCGGCGGGACGGGATTGCGGCGTGCCGGTGGAGCGGTTGCATTTTATGGACATGCCTTTTTACGAGACGGGCACCGTGCGCAAGAAGCCGCTTGGGGAGGAGGACATTCGGCTGACGATGGAGCTGCTGGAGAAGATCAAGCCGCACCAGGTGTATGCGGCGGGCGACCTGTCGGACCCGCATGGGACGCACCGGGTTTGTCTGTCGGCGGTGCTTCAGGCGTTTGAGCGGATGAAGGATCGGCCGTGGGTGCGCGAGTGCGAGGTTTGGCTGTATCGGGGCGCGTGGCAGGAGTGGGAGCCGGAGCGCGTGGAGATGGCGGTGCCGATCAGCCCGATGGAACTGATGCGCAAGCGGAGCGCGGTGTTCAAGCACCAGAGCCAGAAGGACAAGGCGATGTATCCGGGTGCGGACGAGCGCGAGTTCTGGCAGCGGGCGGAGGATCGGAATCGGCAGACGGCGAAGATTTATGACGACCTGGGTCTGGCGGAGTACGAGGCGATCGAGGGATTTGTGCGATGGAAGCCGGCTTGGGCGAATGGAGCTTAATCGAAAGAAGATCATCCACTAATTTCACGAATGGGCACGAATGAAGAAAGGGAGGGAAGGTGCCACGGAGACACGGAGGTCAGCACAGAGAAGAAAGAGAGCGCGCGCGCGAATAGGCAATCGTCGTGGCTCTTCTGATTCGCGTTCATTCGTGCGATTCGTGGATAGTATTTTGGAATTGCGAGGAGAGAGGCGATGAAGGCGATTGTGAAGAAGACGGGCGATCGGGGGCTGTGGCTTCTGGATGTGCCGACGCCGGTTTATGGGATCAACGACGTGCTGGTGAAAGTGCTGCGGACGGGGATCTGCGGGACGGACGTACACATTTATAACTGGGACGCGTGGGCGCAGAAGACGATTCCGGTGCCGATGGTGGTGGGGCATGAATTCGTCGGGCGGATCGAGGCGGTGGGCAGCAACGTACACGATTTTCAGATTGGGGACATCGTCAGCGGTGAGGGGCATGTGGTGTGCGGTCATTGCCGGAATTGCCTGGCGGGGCGGCGGCATCTGTGCAAGGACACCAAGGGGATTGGGGTGAATCGGCCGGGGGCGTTTGCGGAGTACATCGCGCTGCCGCAGAGCAATGTGTGGGTCCATGATCCGGCGGATGGGTCGCACGTGTCGGGGATCAGTCGGGATGTGCAGTCGATCTTTGATCCGTTTGGGAACGCGGTACACACGGCGTTGTCGTTTGACGTGTTGGGGGAGGATGTGCTGATCACGGGCGCGGGGCCGATCGGCGTGATGGCGGCGGCCGTGGTGAAGCACGCGGGGGCGCGATACGTGGTGGTCACGGATGTGAACCCGTATCGGCTGGAGCTTGCCAAGAAGATGGGGGCGACGGTGGCGGTGGACGTGCGGAACACATCGCTCGCGCAAGTGCAGAAGCAGTTGGGGATGAAGGAGGGGTTCGACGTTGGGCTGGAGATGAGCGGGAATCCGGCGGCGTTTCGCGACCTGCTGGCGAACATGGCGCACGGAGGACGGATCGCGATGCTGGGCATTCCGGAGAAAGAGACGACGATCGACTGGAACACGGTGATCTTCAACATGCTGACAATCAAGGGCATCTATGGGCGGGAGATGTATGAGACGTGGTACAAAATGACGGTGATGCTGCAAAGCGGGTTGAAAATTGAGCCGGTGATTACGCACCGGTTTGGGTTCGAGGAGTTTCAGAAGGGGTTTGGTGCGATGTTGAGCGGGCAGAGTGGGAAGGTGGTGTTGACGTGGGCGGAGGGGTGATTTGCTTGGCAGGTCGGCTGGCGCCGCGTAGAATCCGGCCATGGGCATCGCCAAGCCAACAAAGCGTTATACGCCTGCCGAGTATTACGAGCTCGAGCAAAAGGCCGAATACAAGAGCGACTACTATGACGGTGAGATCTTCCCTTCGGGAGAAGTCGGGCCTGACGGGCAGGTCATCGCGATGGCGGGCGGCAGCGTGCGGCACAGCCTTCTCTGTTCGAACCTCGTGGGGGAGTTGCGGCAGCGCCTGAAAGGGAAGCCTTGCATCGCCTTCGAGTCGAACGTGCGGCTGAAGATCAAGGCAACTGGCCTGCGCACCTATCCCGACGTCACC
Source organism: Tepidisphaerales bacterium (assembly GCA_038221115.1). Lineage (GTDB taxonomy): Bacteria > Planctomycetota > Phycisphaerae > Tepidisphaerales > Tepidisphaeraceae > JANXVV01. The sequence goes on along the minus strand of JBBRIN010000137.1, from coordinate 939 downwards.
GTCTACTGCGGCCAGCGGGAGCACGATCCGGAAGACCTCTCTCGTCAAACTTTGTTTAACCCCACCGTCCTCTTCGAGGTGCTCTCCCCTACCACCGAAGGATACGATCGCGGGACCAAGGCCTCGCATTACCGCCGCATTGATTCCCTCCAAGCGATCGTCTTGGTAGTCCAGGACTCGCCTCACGCCGAAGTTCACGTTCGTCAATCCGACGGAAGCTGGGCCATTCGCGATTACGAAGGGTTGGAAACCATCCTTCCTCTCCCCGCCATTGATGTCGAACTTCCGCTCGCTGAGATTTATGAACACGTCGACTTCAACAGCGATGAATAGCGCCGGGTGCCGGCGTAGCGAAGCGTGCTCGCTCATGACGCCGCATTACCGGTAAACTGGCCTCCATGGCCTACACCCTCCAATCCCATCTTGCCGCGGAGCTTGAAAAGATTACCGCCGCCGGTTTGTTGAAGCGCGAGCGCGTGATCGCGTCGCCGCAGAAGGCTCATATTTCGGTCTCGTCGGGGAAGGACGTTCTGAACCTTTGCGCGAATAATTATCTGGGGCTTGCCGACGATCCGCGGCTGCTGAAGGCTGCGAAGGAGGCGATTGACCGGTGGGGATTTGGGCTTGCTTCGGTGCGCTTCATCTGCGGAACGCAGCAGTTGCACAAGGAGCTGGAGGGGGCGATCAGCGGGTTTCTGGGGACGGAGGACACGATCCTCTACTCATCCTGCTTCGATGCGAATGGGGGGCTGTTTGAGACGCTGCTTGGGGCTGAGGACGCGATCATCAGCGACGAGCTGAATCATGCGTCGATCATCGACGGGGTGCGGCTGTGCAAGGCGCAGCGGTATCGGTACAAGAACAATGACATGGCGGACCTGGAGGCACGGCTGCGCGAGGCGGCATCGGCGCGGTTTCGGATGATCGCGACGGATGGGG
>JBBRIN010000136.1:0-7966 GCA_038221115.1 Tepidisphaerales bacterium | reverse complement strand
GGTAAAGACCCGTGAATCGCTCTGCCCTTCGCATCCCCGATTGCCCGTCGCGATCAGCATAGTAGGTGGAAAAGAGCCAGTGGGTGTCGATGTATCTCGATTCGGTGGACGCGTAGGTGAATCGTCGGTCTTCGGCGAGGTAGGGCCGAGTGAGGTCAAACGTTGCTAAAACATCAAGGAATCCGCGGCTTGAAACGATCTTCAGGTACCAGTGAGTGCCAACGCGCAGCTCCACCTCGTCACAACGCAGGTAGCCGCGGAGCAACATCGCACCCAGAATTGCGAGCAAGAGCAGCGACACGAGCGGCAAGTTGATGCGGGTCTTTCGCAGCCATCGCGCAGCTGGGGCGAGCGTCTTCATGATTAGAGCATGATGGGATTACTGTGGTATTCACGGTCCCGGGATGAGTTCACGCTGGTCACCTTACAGCAGCTTCAAGCAAAACTCAGGCGCCGTTCAGGGATGCACCGGACTGGCGCCCACGGCGGCGCGCGTGCCAGGCTTGGGCGACTTATCGGGCGGGGCAAGCTTGGCGAGAATGAGCTTGGATTTGTCGCCGGTGGGGACGACCAGCGCGATGGTGTTGAGATCGACGACGCAGTGGGATTTGGCGTCGGCGATGCCAATGTCACCGACGACTTTGACGGCGTCGGTCTCCACGACAACGCGGCCGTACAGGAGCCAACGGGTATCGTTCTGGATCCAATCGAGCGCCGGCCCGGCGTAGTCGACGGGCTTGTTGGGCACGGGAGAACTGAAGTGAACCTGCTTCGTGTACGGCTTGGCGGTGCCGACGCGCCAGCCGATGAGAAGCGCATTGGCGCCTTGTTCCCAGAAGACGGCGATCTTCTGAGAGTCGGCGGAGAATGCCATTCCGGAGAGGACGACCGGGCCGGCACCCATCTGATCCAGGGGAATCATTGGGAACGTGGAGTTGTGGCCGAACAATTCGACGAGCTCGATGGCGGGGCCGCGGCCGTCGTGGGGTGTCACCGACATGGCGAGGTATCGTCCGTCCGGGCTCAGCGCCAGATTGCTCTTGCCTTTGGTGAAGCCGGGAATCACCGCGCCGCGCGTCTGAACCCCGCTGGCAGCACTGAGGCACTGGAAGGCGAAATGCTCGCCCTTTTCCCAGAGGACGACCAATTGGCCATCCATGCCAAAACCAAGCAGCGTGGGATCGCCATTTTCGGTGGTGTTGAGATCGATTGTTTTGACGACGGCATCGTTGGCGGTGGTGCGAACCTCGATGGCCTTGTTGGGGAAATCGACGATGCGCGCGGCCATGATGGCCTTGGGCCCGAGGAAATAATCTGAGCGAGCCCCCTCGGGGTGCTGCGGCGTAAGCGCACCCTTCCGCGCGGCGGCAGGCAGGATCGACCAGATCTCCACGTTGTCGGCAATCGCGGCGCGGGCCTTCACGAAGAGCGCGGATCCTACGACTCCGCCGGGCATTGAGGATGGCGCGAAGTAGACGTCTTCAAACTCACCGACGCCTGCCAACTCGGCGGGAGGCGCTGCGAGGATGGGTGAGCGCGCCGCGGGGGGCTGATCGGGCGTCTTCGGCTCTGTCGAGGGCGGCACCGGTGTTGGGGCTGTGGCATCCGGCGACGCCCCGGTCGGCGGAACGTTGGCCGCAATCATGGGGCCGGTGGTTTTGGTCGTCGCGGGATTGGTCGCGTCGGGGATATTGGGAATCGCCTGAGCGGTCGGATCCTCGGCGGGTCGCGAGGTGGCGGTGGCATCGGCCGGCTGGGTGGTGACAGCCGGCTGCGTGGTGGACAGATCGGTGCCGGATGGGTCGCCGGCGATTTCGATGCCGCCGCTCTTGGCGGGCTTTTCCGTTGCCGGCTTTTCAGGATGCCACGATAGGAATGGACCGACCGGGCTTTGGGCAAAGGTGTGGGCCGACTTGTAGCCGCTGAGTCCGACGAGGGCGGCGGCATTGGCGATCATCAGGAGCCCGAGTGCAATCGCACAGCCAATCGAAAAGAAGACGGTCGTCGTGACGAGCGCCTGTGGCGTCTGGATCGGGCGCAGGCGGAAGAGGAACCAGAAGGCGGTCAGGCCGATGATCAGGCCGATGAACGCGCCGAGGATGAATTGGACGATGGAGCCGCCGTTGATGGCGAGCACCATGCCCAGAGCATAGGGGAAGGCGAACGCGCCAAACACCTTGAGCGCATAGCCGGTCGGCATACCGAAATACAATTTCTCGCCCGCGCGACGAACGGCGTGCAGGACGAGGGGAAAAACAACGGCGACAAACAGCAGCACGTAGGCGATCCAGCGAACGTGCGGCACCCACGGTCGGCCCATCGCATCAGCCTGTGTGGCAGCGTAGATGAGCCATCCCATGCCGCCAACGGCGAGCAGGAAGGGGAGCACCGAATCGAGCGTGGCGGCGGCGGGGAACGAGAAGTCCGGGTTGGCGGCGCGCGAGGGAGTAAAAGCTGCCCCGCCGCCGGTTTCGTCCTCCTGGGCAAACGGGTCGCTGTCATCGGCCGGGGGGTCGTTGGGCTTAGCGCCAACCTTGGAACCGGCCGAGGCTGTCCGGTGAGCGTTGGCGATAGCGCGGTCGAGGGAAAACTTCTCGGGTTCGACAACGCTCAAATCGATTTCGTCGGCGCCTTCGTCAGCGGCAGGCACCGCGACGACCCCGCCGCACCCTTTACAGCGGATCTTCTTGCCGGCGAGCGTGTCGGCGACCTTGTACTTCTTGCTGCAGCTCGAACACTGAACGGTAATAGGCATCGCAAAAACTCCCGAACCCTCTATGTCCGCGCCGCCGGACGGCACGTCTGCGCTCTCATCAGAAGAAATGAACCCTCTCGCGTGGACGCCCGATCAGTTTGACGACAGGCAATGTCGAGGTCAAGCGGACGCGCGTCCACCATCGGTAGTGAAGACATGCGCCGCATACGCAGATTGTTACAAGCGGGAGAGCAGGGCGTTCGGATTGTGGGGCGGATTACTTACCGACCGCCATCTCAATTTCATCGAGCGAGGTAGTGCCTTCGGCAACGAGCGTGTAACCGCTGTGCTCCAATGTGTCGAAATGAGAGGTGGACAAGGCTTTCTTAATGTCATCCATAGTCCGGGTGGTGATAATGACATCGCGAAGCTTGTCGTTGGTCTGGAGCAGCTCGAAGAAGCCGCGCCGACCCATGAAGCCCGTTCCGAGGCAGCGGGGGCAGCCGTTAGGGGTGAATATTTCCTTCACCTCCTTGCCGGCGTCGCCCATCACTTCCAGATCCATCGCCGACGGTTTATTTGGCTTTTTGCAGAAGCGGCAGAGCTGGCGCACCAGGCGCTGGGCCAGAACGATGTGAAGCCCCTGGGCGACCAGGTAGGGTTCGACGCCAAGGTCGAGCAGCCGGAAGATCGTGCCGGTGCTGTTGGTCGTGTGGACGGTGGAAAACACGAGGTGACCCGTGATGGCGGCCTGCATGGCGATGCGGGCGGTCTCGGAGTCGCGAATTTCGCCGACCAGGATGGCATCCGGGTCCTGCCGAAGGACCGAGCGGAGCAGGACGGAAAAGGTCTTGCCCGAGGCTTCATCCACAGGGATCTGCGTCGCGCCGTCGATCTGCACTTCAACCGGGTCCTCAATGGTGACGACGTTGCGGCGTGCCACGTCGCTGCTGCGTACCAGGGCGTAGAGCGTGGTGGTCTTGCCGCACCCGGTCGGACCGCAGACCAGAAGCATGCCGGCTTCTTTGGTGAGCTCGCGCTTGATCGCTTCGAGCATCCATTGAGGCAGTTGAAGATCGGTGACCTTCAGCGGCGCGTTGGCGGCGTCGAAGACGCGAACGACGAGCTTCTGGCCAAACATCGCCGGCGCGAAGCTGACGCGATAGTCGGCGCGACGGGAACCGGTGGAGTTGCCGCCAGACGACCCGGGGATTTTGGCGGCGAAATGGCCCTCCTGAATGGCATTGCGCTGCGAGATATCGATGTCACTGAGCACCTTGACGAGCGCCGACAACTTTACACCGATGGCGTTCGACATCTTGGTGACGTCGACCATGACGCCGTCGATGCGGATGCGGAGCATGAAGAAGTCGGTCTTGGGCTCGAGGTGGATGTCGCTGGCCTTGCCACGCGCGCAGATCGTGAGGATCAGGCGCAGGAGGTCGACGGCTTCGCGGCGGCCCTTGCCCTTTGGAGCTTTGCTGGCGTCGGATTTGGGGTCCGGCTTGGCGGCATGCATGACCTGGCCGCGGGCGCTGACCAGGGCAATGTCGTACTCGCTGAATGGCTTCTCGGGGAGCGAGTCGGCGAGCGTCTCAAGGACTTCTTCATAGCGGCTGACATCGGACAGCTCGGGCATGCCCGAATCGCCGTCGCCATTGCCGCCGGTGCCGTGGCCGCCGCCACGCGTGTCGCGCGGGGCTGGCTCGCCGGAGATCGGCTGATCCTCTTCAATGCTGTCCAGCGAGATCACGCCGGAATCGTTCAAATTGATCCCCGACGGGCGGGCGCTTCCTCGCGCGGCCGGGCGGTTGGACGATCCGCTGCTGCTCTCTTCGACGGGGATCAGCTCGTCTTCGTCAATCACCTCGACGACATCCTCATCGGAAAGCTCTTCAATCTCCTCAATTTCGTCGTCGCCCAGTTCGATGACATCGTCATCATCTTGCGCAACTGGAGCCGGCTTAACGGATGGGTCAACCAGCGTAAGGCGCGTGCTGCCGATGACAATCGATTCACCAACGCGGAGCGGGGCGGTCGTGACGCGCTTGCCATTAAGGACCGTGCCATTGCTCGAATTCAGGTCGCGCACCACCCACCCGCCGGGCTTTGGTTCGATCACGCAGTGGAAGCGGCTCGCCATGTTGTCGGAGATGATGAGCTTATTGTCCGCGTGCCGCCCCACCGTCAACGGTTGCGGCCCAAGCGGAACCTTCTGCTTGCCCTGCGGCGAGGAAATATCGAGGTATGGCCCCATAGATCGTCAAAAGATCGAGCGACAGTCAAACCCTCGTGCGCCAACGGCCCACGAACACATAGGATGCGCCCCCGACCGATGAATTCCGCGGCGCGGCACCAGCGCCGGCCCCCTTTCAGACGAATCGGGAGGCGTTAAGGTTCCTCGGATCATAATCGAAACCGGGTGAAAATGCGCCGGATCGCGCTTCGCGGCGGCGGGCAATCGTTGCCCCCGCTCCCTTTACGGCTCCAAAAGGCGGGCTACTTCCTGGCAATCTTTATCGCCCCGGCCGGACAGGCAAACGACAATGACCTGATCGTTCGGAAGGGTCGGCGCGAGCTTGGCGACCTGAGCCAGAGCGTGGGCGCTTTCGAGGGCGGGCAGAATGCCTTCGCTGCGGGCGAGCAGTTGGAACGCGTCGAGCGCCTCGGCATCGGTGATGCTGACGTACTGGACGCGGCGGGCATCCTTCCAGTAGGCATGCTCGGGGCCAACGCCGGGGTAATCGAGACCGGCACTGACGGAGTGGACGTCGGCGGTTTGGCCGTCCTCGTCCTGCAGGACATAAGAGAGCATGCCGTGGAGGACGCCGGGCTGGCCATGAGAGAGAGTGGCGGCGTGCTGACCGAGCGCGCCGCCGCGACCGCCGGCTTCGATGCCAATGAGCTTCACGGATGGATCGTCGACGAAGGGCGCGAACATGCCCGCGGCATTGGAGCCGCCCCCGACGCAGGCGATGACGTAGTCGGGCAGGCGGCCTTCCGTCTCAAGGCATTGCCCGCGGGATTCGACACCGATGCAGGATTGGAAATCGCGCACCATCATTGGGAACGGGTGCGGGCCGGCAACGGTGCCGATGATGTAATGGGTGCGATCGACGGAGCCCATCCAGTCGCGCATCGCTTCGTTGAGCGCGTCCTTCAGCGTCTTCTGTCCGCTTTCGACAGGAATGACGCTGGTGCCCATGAGCTTCATGCGAAAGACGTTGAGGCTCTGGCGGCGGATGTCCTCGGAACCCATGTAGACGTCGCACTGTAGATCAAACAGCGCCGCGACAGTGGCGGTGGCCACGCCGTGCTGGCCGGCGCCGGTCTCGGCGATCACGCGGCGCTTTCCCATCCGTTTCGTGAGCAGCGCCTGGCCGATCGTGTTGTTGATCTTGTGCGCGCCGGTGTGGTTAAGGTCTTCGCGCTTCAGGTAGATTTTTGCCCCGCCCAGTTTTTCGGTGAGACGCTTGGCGTAGTAGAGGCGTGAGGGGCGGCCCACGAACTCGCGAAGATAGAATTCGAACTCGCGGCGGAAGGCGGGATCGGTCTTTGCCTTGGCGTACTCCGCGTCGAGTTGATGGAGGGCGGTCATCAGGGTTTCAGGGACGAAGGTGCCGCCATAGGGGCCGAAATGTCCGGCGGCATCGGGAACCGCGGAGGGCGAGAGCGGCGACGGGGAAACGGCGGTACTCATGGGGGCAATCATAGGGTTGCGGCAGAGGGCGTTCAAACGGCGATGCGGCTATGATTCCACCATGCCCGCCGCTCGATTTGACGATTACGCCTTGATCCTTCATCCGAGCGACGACGTCGCCGTGCTGCGGAGACCCATCGGCGCCGGCGTTGAGCTGTCGGGAGACACGATCAACTTGACCAGCGACCGGGCGATTGGCGCGGGCCACAAGATCGCCATCCGGCCGATCGCGGAGGGGGCGCCGATTCGCAAGTATGGTCAAACGATCGGCTTCGCCCGGGAACTGATCGCGCCTGGCGAGCACGTCCACGTACATAACGTCGTGGTGAAAGACTTCGCGCGCGAGTATGAGTTTTGCGCGGATGTGAAACCCATCGAGTACGTGCCGGAGAATCAACGCCGAACGTTTCAGGGGTACTTGCGGGCGGACGGGAAGGTGGGGACGCGAAATTATGTGGCCATCATCTCCAGCGTGAACTGCTCCGCGTCAGTTTCAAAGTATGTTGCGGATCGCTTCAAGACGCCGGAATTTCGGCGTGACTTCCCTCATATAGACGGCGTCGTGGCATTCGCGCATAAAGTGGGGTGCGGCATTCAGCCGGGCGAGCCGCATAAGATTCTTCAGCGTGTCGCGGCGGGGCTTGCACGGCATCCGAATATTTTTGGCTACGTGATGATCGGCCTGGGATGTGAGGTGAACCAGGTGCAGTTCATCCGGGCGGAGCACCAGCTCGATATTGTCTCGGCAGGCGCGCCCAAGCCGACGTTCATGAACATTCAGGCATTGGGCGGCGTGACGCGAACCGTCGAAGCGGCGGCCCGAGCGGTCGCACAGCTATTGCCTGCCGCCAATGAGGCGCGGCGCACGCGGCAGTCCGTCAGCCACCTGATCCTGGCGACCAACTGCGGAGGATCGGACGGCAACAGCGGCATCACGGCCAACCCGGCGCTGGGCGTGGCCGCCGACGAATTGATCCGCCATGGTGGCACTGCGGTGCTCGCGGAGACGCCGGAGATTTATGGAGCGGAGCATTTGCTCGTCCGCCGCGCCGTGTCGCGCGAGGTGGCTGAGAAGCTGATCGAGCGCATCCACTGGTGGGAGCGATATGCCAGGGCCAACGATGCGACGATCGACAATAACCCGTCGTGGGGCAACAAAGAGGGCGGGCTCACGACGATCTACGAGAAAAGCCTGGGCGCGGTGAGTAAGGGTGGACAATCCCCCCTCGCCGCTGTGTACCACTACGCCGAGCCGATTACCGATCACGGCTTCTGCTTCATGGATACGCCTGGCTATGACCCGGTTAGCATGACCGGGCTGGTTACCGGTGGGTGCAATATTGGCGTCTTCACCACCGGCCGCGGCTCGGTGTACGGTTGCAAGCCGTCGCCATGCATCAAGCTGACGACGAACACGGACGTCTTTGAACGAATGTCCGATGATATGGACTTGAACGCGGGAACCATTCTGGATGGCACGGAGAGCGTTCGGGATGTGGGATTGCGCGTGTTTGAGAAAATCATTGCCGTCGCGAGCGGGGAGAAAACCAAGAGCGAATTGGCGGGGATTG
>JBBRIN010000135.1:0-7975 GCA_038221115.1 Tepidisphaerales bacterium | reverse complement strand
GTGGTGTCCTGGTACTCGTCGACCAGAACGGCATCGAATCGCTTCCGGACTTGTTCGACCAGCAGCGGCTTTGCCATCAGGAATTGCCAGTACAGCAGCAGATCGTCGTAGTCGAGCGTGTTCTGCGACTGCTTGCGCTCGGTGTATGCCTTGAAGAGGCCTTTGAGCTGATCCGGGAACGCGATGCACCACGGGAAGTGCGACTTCAGTGCAGCCTCGACAGGTTGCTGCGCGTTCACGCATCGGGAATAGATTGAGAGGCAGGTGCCCTTGCGCGGAAAGCGCACGTCAGCCTTATCCAGGGCAAGCTCGGAGCGCACGTCGTTCATCAAGTCCTCGGCGTCCGAGCGGTCGAGGACGGTGAACGTTTCACTGAGTCCAAGCGACGGATGCGTGCAGGCGGAGGAGACGATTGGCGATGGCGTGAAACGTGCCGCCCCATAGGCGCGCGGTGGTGGCTGTCGCGGACGGTCGAGTGGCCTTGCTCGTCGAGGCGAGGATATTCTCGACGCGTTTGGTCATTTCCGCGGCAGCGCGGCGCGTGAAGGTGAGCAGGAGGATTCGCCCCGGGTTCACGCCGCGCGCAATCAGACAGGCTACGCGATGGGCGAGGGTGTTGGTCTTGCCGGTGCCGGCGCCGGCGATAATGAGGAGTGGTTGCTCGCCGAAGGTGGCAGCGCCCCGCTGTTGCAGATTCAGGGAGGTGCCATCGAGGATGAGGGTCGCCGGATCCATGGCGTCGGTCGCGCGAGAGAGGGAAAGGTTCGGCCGAGCGGCTCCGACGTTCGGCGCATGTTCAGGCTTGTACAGGGGGATGCGGCCGAATGCAACGGCGCCCGGCACAACCGGTGCGCGTAAAAACGCCGCGGGCCCTTTTCGGCTCCCGCGGCGTTGTGTGGTTCCCACGGACCTCTTGTGCCGTCGGCCTCAGTTACTTGCTGTTGGTCGGAGCCTGGCCCGGTTGCGGGGCCGGTGGGTTGCTCGGGTTAACGCCCTGGCTATTGGCGCCGCCGGGGGCGTTCCGATCGCCGGCTCGGGGAGTGCCCGTCTGGGGCTGGGTGCGCTCGTTGCCTTGCGACTTGGCATCAGGCGCTTGCTTGTCGCTGGCGCTTCGGGGCGTCTCAATGCCCATGCTGGAGGCGATCTGCTCGATCATCTTGTCATGCTCTTCCAGCGTGGGCAGCGTCTTGGCGGCCCAGGACCGGAGGCCGGCGTCTTTGCCGTCCTTCGCTTCCTTCTTGAAATCCGCAAGGTCCTGCCGGTGGTCTTCGACCATCATGCGGACGTATTCACGATCGAAATCGGCGCCGGTGGCCTTCTCGAATTTCGTGAAGTGTTCCTTCTCTTCGCCCTTCAAGTCCGCGGGAAGCTCGATGCCCTTGCCTTGAGCCAACTGCTTGAGCTCGTCATTGGCCTTGGAATGATCGTCAACCATTTTTTGGCCAAACTTTTTGACCTGTTCCGACTGGGCGCGCTGCGTAGCGAGCTGACCGAGTTTCACTTCGAGCATACCGCCGTTGGCGGCCTTCATAACGAAATCCCGATCCGACGAGGCGAGACTTCCGGCAGCGTTTTTGTCGGTGGCGCTGGCGGCGTTGCCTGGGTTGGCGGGGATAGCGCCTGGCGTTCCCCCGCTGTTCTGGCCTGCATTCGGCGCCAAGTTCCGATTTGTGTCATCGGCAGCGCGGGAGGCGAGCGGGGCGGCGAGGCCGGCAGCGAGAGTTAACGCGGCGATTCGCTTACACATCTTGGATCGAATCATTGGATCCTTCCTTTCGGCCTGTCGCGGGGCGACAAACCTGTGACGGTGAGTCGGGACAATGTTTGCCACGAACGTCGTGGCGCGCCGTGGGCATAGCTGAGTCTCCTGTAACGGTGACAAAGGAAGCGGTGCCCGGCGCCGAGCACGGGGTTTGCAATGCGGGTGCCATCGACGACGGACCATCCCTCAACGCGCTTCGCGTCGGCGACGTCAGGCGGCGGACATGAGGGAATTCGGCGAGGTGTGGCGGCGACTGCCGCGTGTGAATGCGGCCGCATAGACGAGGATGTTGATCAGCGCAATAACTGCGCCCAAGGTGATCTGGAAGTCGCGTGTCAGATCAATGGGGTAGAGGACGGGCATGACGTAGTGCTCAACAAACGAGCCTTGATACGCGACGCCGCCGGCGGCCTCGCGGAGGTAATTTTCGAGCGGAGTGAGCGGGCACATCCACCCGGCGCATTCGACCCAGATGCCCCATAGGACGGCAGGGATGTGGAGCACGGCGGCCTTGCGCCACCGTAGAACGAGCACGCCGCCAGTGAGGACAAACGCTACGAAACAGAAGTGAAAGACCACCAGCGCGTCGGCGAGGAACCGGTATCCCATGATGGTTTAGTCTAACCGTAGGCGGCGGGGTTCAACGACGGGATAAAATCCACCGGCTCAGATCATCGGATCAGGGCGAGCACATTTTCTGCGCGGGGGCCACTCGACTGGTTGACGTCGGAAGCCTGGAGGACGACCTTGGCACGAACGAGCAGCGCCAAGGTGGCGGCTGTCGAGGCGTCATCCACACTGGGCCCGGTCTCCGCCAGTTTTTCCGCGGTCGTCCGCGCGGCGTTCGCAACGGGATCGATAGCCGCGGACTGAAAGATCGAGATTTGCTGCCGCACGCTCGCCACCTGCTGCATGGCGGCAGCAGGGAGGTCGATGGCGCGGAATGACGGCAGGGAAAGCGAATGGCGGTTGACCGTTGCGGTATAGGTCCCATCAAGCAGGGGTTTGCCGGCGAAGGCGGCTGAGTCGACGATCCCATCGATCAGATGCGCGCTTCGTTCTGACGGGGACGGAGTGAGGTGGTTGGCGATCTGGGCCAACTTGTCGTCGGCAATGGCGAGGGCGTTGCTGATGGCCGCCGGGTTGGCGAGCGCATCGGCGATCGCCGCGAGAGCCAAGCCGGCGTCGGAAGCGCTCGCCCCACCGTATCGGGTGGCGACAGGCGACGCGATTGGCTCACGCCCTATCGGCGCCGCGCCGTGTGAGGCGGTTGGCCGCGATACCGCCACGGCGCGCAGGCGCGCGTAAGCGTATGGCGCGGTGTGTGCAAGCTGAATTGCGATGGCCGACATGGCCGTTCCTTCTTCCTTCGGCTGCTCGGGTGAGCGGACAAGCGCGTCCGATCCCCCCAAAAATGTACGATATGTTTTGGGTCGTGAGGATTGAGCCAGGCAGGGAGGTTGCGGGGATAATGTGAAGGTGTAACGATCGGGAGGTTAATGACGTTTAAATCGCCCACTCGGCATGCGTGCCGGTGCGATGTGCTGGCACGATTTTGAGCTAGCCTTCGATGGAGTCCGGATCAGCGTCGGACGACACGGCAGAAAAGTCGTCATCGCCCGAATCCGCGTCGTCCGCGGCTTCATGGTTGGCCACCGGGACAGCCGCCGCACCCTCCGGCGCCTTCATCAGCTCGCGCAGAAAAATCGTGGCGAACGACCCAGCGGGAAGCGTGAATGCGACGGTGACGTGTGAGCCATGCTCGTCTACACCTGCCGCGAGTTCGATGTCCACCGGCTTGACGCGCAGTGGCCGGCGCGCCCCCTTCACTTGCTCACGGCCTGCCTGTTTGAAATCGGGCGGCGCGAGATGCGACGCGGCAAACACCTCCTGCTCCATCGCCAGCGGTTCGCCTTCGGGAAGCGTTACCCGATACCCGACCAGCGGCCCTGTCGGGCTGATCTCAAAGGCGTCGCAACGCGGCTGCTCCGTCTGTGCCTTTTCCACGCGGAAGCAGGCGCCGTTCTCGTGCTTGTAGGCAAGGTCGCCGTCAAAGAGGCGGTCGATGCTTCGGATGCGGCGGGCGCATACATCGTTGAACAGCCGCGATTGCAGCGCGGAAACCCATAGCCGGCGCAGCTTCTCGTCGATGGCGCGGACGGCGGCGTTGGGCTTTTTCGTCTTCATCAGCCGTGCCAGCACGCGCCGCTCCATGCCGCAGCGGCGCGGCCAGTGCTTCATCGCCGCCTCGTTGTCGCGCGCATCAAACAGACGGCGCGCCTGAATCGTGCCGCCATCGTCGACTGACGGATCGGGCGTACCCAGCAGCAGCTTCAGCACTGCGACGTTGTCGCCCCGGATCAGGGCGGCGCCCAAAAGGTCGTTGTTGCCGCGCCGGCCGAAGCGCTGGTCCCCGAAAAAGTTCGGCATGCCGCGCTTCTCCAGCATCTCGATGACCGGCCGAAGCTTGATGACGTCGGTCGGGTTCACATCACGGACCTTGATCGCGAAGCGATTCGCCGAAAGGTGGCCGATGCGAAGTTTGTTTGTGTGCCGCGCCGCCCACATCAGCTGCACGTTGGGGATGCGCAGATCGGCCACGGCCTGCTCCGTCGTTCCCTGAATGGAGAACAACTGCCGCGTGACCGCCCGCGCGTCCTTCATCCCCGCGTAGCCGATGTCGCGCGGGGAGACATGAAGCGCCTGCGCGAGTTGGTGTATGAGATCGAACGTGGTGAGGCCGACCTTCTGCAACTCGCAGTACACATGTTCACCCTGGCCGCTCGGTTCGTACAGGGGTATCTCCTGCACGAAAAAGTCTTCGGGGCGCTGCTTGATGGAGCCGCCGATTCCGGGGAAGTCGGGGGTGAGGTACGGAAGGGTCATGGCGATAGGTTAGTCGCAGAGGCCGTATCGCACGAGCGCGGCATGGACGCCGTGGTCGTTATTCGAGGGGGCGACCCAATGGGCAACCTGCTTGACGCGGGCGTGGGCATTGTCCATGGCAACCGCAACGCCGGCGAGCTGGAGCATGCCCACGTCATTGGGCGCGTCGCCGATCGCCATGACCTGCGACATCGGAATTGAGTAGAAATCGGCAATTTTCTGAAGCGCGACCGCCTTGCTCACGCGCCGGTCCATGATCTGGAGCAGATCGGCGTCGGCGCGGACGGTGGTGACGCGCTCGCCGAACGGCCCGGCCACATGAGGCTCCAGCGCGGTGATCAGCTCGGGGTGGCCCAGGAACATCAGCTTGGTGATCGACTGCTCGCAGATCTCGTCGACGCCGCATACGACGTCAGGTAGGAACAGCCGGCCCGTCTCGGTCGTGTATTTCGGATCGTGACGATCGGTGAACCACCGGTCCATCACCTCGCAGCTCACCAGCAAGTCGGCATAAAGCGAGCGCGCGTGCGCGATGATCTCGCGCGCCAGCGGCCCCGCCATGGGACGATGAAACACCGCATTCTGCCGCGGCTCATCCCAGATCAGCGCGCCGTTGTAATTGATTTGAAAGCTATTGAGCCCCAGTTGCTGGTAGATGTGCCGCACGCTGCGGGGTGGGCGCGCCGTCGCAACCACCACGCGCACATCGCGCTTTGGCAGACAAGTGATCGCCAGAATCGTCTGATCGCTGACCTTCTTGGAGTCGTTGAGGAGGGTTCCGTCCAGATCGATTGCGACCAGTCGAACCGGGGCCGAAAGTAGGGGCGGTCCCTCGTCCCTCCCGCCTCGATCCCCGGTGGTCGTGGCCGACTGGTGTTCAGCCGCCTGGCTCGCGATCGCGGCGTCGAACGGGTCTTGAAAAGCACCGGTACCCACGGCCCGATTCTACTGCTTTACCCCGGTAAGAACTACATGCGGCGAATCGCTTTGGCGGCCAGAAAGACCAGATAGACGCCGCGCACGGAGCAACCGGTCAATTTCTCGATCGCGTCGCGATACAGTTGAACCTGAGGGCGGTAGAAATCCTCGCGCGCCGCAATTTGTTGCTCGTCCACCTGATCGGTCTTGTAGTCGATCACGATGAACGAATCGTCGCGGCGCACGAGCAGGTCGATTCGGCCGCGAAGCATGACCTGATCGAGCGGATCGGGTGACGGGTGAACGTCAAAAACAGTCTCAGGCGGCAGCGCGAGATTGAAGGGGATTTCGCGCAGGACATCGTCGCCGGCTGCTGAGCGTATGATCTGTCCCAGTTCGGAATCCACGAACCATTCGATCTCTTCACGGCTGACCACGGCCGCGTGTGACGGCAGAATGAGTCTGCGCTTCAACATCGAGTCGATCTGCCGCCCAAGATCATCGCCGTGACACGATCTGGTGAAATCCAGGTGCTGCAACACGAGGTGAGTGGCGGTGCCTTTATCGGTGGGGGAAAGCGGAAGGTCGCCGGCGACAGAACGGGGAAGGGGTAGAAGGCGATCGACGGCGACTGGAGCGTTCTCCTGTTCCTGGTGCGCGCTGGCGAGCGCGTCTTTGCGCATTTTGGCCCACTCGGTGACCGGCAGCGCGGCGCGAAGTGACGCGAAATCGGCATGGCGATAGCGATAGTTGAGACGTTCGATGACTGCCTCGGCCGCCGCATTTGGCGACGGTGGGGGGGTAAGAGGTTTGAGTGCTGCGAGGGCCGCCTGTTCCGGTGTCAGGTCGGTCGATCTATTCGCCGCCACGATCCACTCACTCACCTCCGCGGGCGTGTGCGGGTGCCACTGGAACGCCTTTAATCCCGCGCCCGCGATGGCGGCGGCGGCGGGACCAAGCCAATCCAACACGCAATTTGCCCCCAGGATGATTTCCGCGGCGAACGGACCGCGGTGCAGGCCGTACATCGACTGCCACTGTTCGCACTTGGCATCATCGCAGGTGGCGACAAGCACCAGATGCTCGCGCGCCCGGGTCATCGCGACGTAGAGCACGCGGAGCTCCTCGGCCAATGCTCGTTGGCGCAAGCGCTCGGCGATGAGGGTGGAAGCGAGCGAGGGGTAGCGCACCTGCCTGGCCTCGTCGAGGGCCTGCAGGCCGAGGAATCGCGCTCGATCGACCAGGATGCGCTCTTCGCTGTCGCGCAGGTTGAAGCGTTTACCCAGGTCGGGCAGGAAGACGACGGGGAACTCAAGTCCCTTCGAGCGGTGGACGGTCATGATCCGGACAACGTTGTCGCCGGCACTGAGGACGGAGGGCTGGCCAAGATCGGAATCGTTTTGAAGTCCGTCGAGAAATCGGAGGAAGCGGTATAGCCCCTGGCGCGAGAAGGAGCCGAACTGCTTTGCCCGGTCGAGCAGGTCAAGAAGATTGGCGCGGCGTTGCTCGCCGTTATCGAGGCCGTCGCAGAAGGCGAGATACCCTGTCTCGTCGTAGATGCGCTGAAGCAGCTCGACGAGCGGGCGAAGGCGCGAGAGCGTGCGCCAGTGATCGAACTGATCGAAGAAATCGCGCAGCCGCGCCGCCAACTCGTCATCGTGTTCGGCGACATAGCGGCGGACGGCTTCGTGGAATGGGATGGCTGCACCGTCGAGCGCCGGGTAGGCCAGGCGTACGCGGGCCAGGCAATCCTCCGGATCAGCCAAACCAACCAACGGACTGCGGAGCACCGCCGCAAGGGGGATATCCTGTCGGGCGTTGTCGAGGAGGCGCAGCAGGGCAAGGATATCCCGCACCTCCGTCGTGTCGAAGAAGCCCGAGCCGCTGTCGCGGTGAATGGAAATCCCATGGCGCCGAAGGACGCCGGCCAATTGCTCGGCTTTGTAGACCGCCGAGCGAAGAAGGATCACGATGTCGCGAAACTCAATCGGCCGGCAGATCGTCGCTCCATCCGGGGTTCGGTCCACGACCTGCCGGCGCGGCGACTCGCCGTGGCCAAGGAATTCATAAATGCGGGCGGCGATGAACGAGGCCTCGCGCTCCGTGCGATCCAGATCCGCGACTGCGTCGTCGGCGTCCGCATCCGGGTCGTGGCCCATCTCGCGCGGCAGCAGATGAAGCTCGATCGGCGCGCCGACGAAGCAG
Organism: Tepidisphaerales bacterium; assembly: GCA_038221115.1. Lineage (GTDB taxonomy): Bacteria > Planctomycetota > Phycisphaerae > Tepidisphaerales > Tepidisphaeraceae > JANXVV01. Next base: position 204 of record JBBRIN010000135.1, on the reverse strand, counting down.
GCGCCGGTCGCATCGGGGGGGGCGGGGGGGTAAACGGCGCCAGGTTTGAGGCGCTGGCTCTGGTCGTACGCGATGTCGGCGGCCTCGCGGGTCATCAGGCGATCGAACAGCGCATTAATCGCATCGAGCAGCGGCGCGCGGCTGCGAAAGTTCGCCTGAAGATCGATCACGCGTCCACCCTCGCCTGATCGATAGGCATCATAA
>JBBRIN010000134.1:0-8002 GCA_038221115.1 Tepidisphaerales bacterium | reverse complement strand
GACCGTCTTCCTCCATCAACGCTTCGGCTCGGGCTTCCCAGTGGGAGCATGCAGAACTCCACGGTCGATCTGCTTGGTCGCGCGGGGTACAAGGTTTCGATCCAGGAGCGGAGCGTTTTTCCGCGCATCGACGATGAGAAGATCTCGGCGGTGCTGTTCCGCGCGCAGGAGATCAGCCGGTATGTCACCGACGGCATCGTCGACTGCGGGCTGACGGGCTACGACTGGATCGTCGAGAACGGCAACGAGAACGATGTGGTCGAGATCGCGGAGCTGATTTATTCGCGCGCCACCAGCAACCCCGCGCGCTGGGTGCTGGCCGTCCCGGAAGAGAGCATGATCCGCGAACCCAAGGATTTCGAGGGCAAGGTCATCGCCACCGAGCTGGTCAACGTGTCGCGCAAATATTTTGCCCAGCGCGGCATTAATGTAACCGTCGAGTTCTCATGGGGTACCACCGAGATCAAGGCCCGCCTGCTCGACGGCATCGTAGATCTGACCGAGACCGGCTCCAGCATCCGCGCCAACAACCTGCGGGTGATCGACACGCTTTTGAGCAGCACGATGCGCTTCGTCGCCAACAAAGACGCCTGGGCGATGCCGTGGAAGCGTGAGAAGATGGAAAACGTCGCCATGCTTCTGAAAGGGGCGATCGAAGCGCGCTCGAAGGTGGGGCTGAAGATGAACGTGCCTGAAACGAAGCTGAGCGAGGTCATTAGCTTTCTGCCGGCGGAAAAAAGCCCGACGGTCAGCCGGCTGGCGGACTCGGCATGGGTCGCCGTCGAGGTGATCCTCGAAGACAAGCAGGAGCGGGAGTTGATCCCCCGGCTCAAGCGCGCGGGGGCCACCGGGATCATCACCTATCCGCTGAATAAGGTCATCCCTTAGCGCATCGGAGGGGGCGGGTCCGGCTATAATGCCGGCGGAAACTCCGCATGATGCCATCGCTCCGACTGATTCTCGCGTGCCTGATTCTCGACTTCATCGCCGTCGGCTGCGCCGCGCATCGAGCGCCGGCGCCCCACGCCGCCTCGCCGGTTGCCGGGGCCGCGCCGGCCACTCAGCCCGCCGATCCCAAAGCCGATCTGAAGCTCAACCAGATCGAGCCGCGCGTGACTCTCCCGCCGCCCGCGACGCGACCTGCCGGCGATGCTCCCCTGGCCGCGCTCGAGGCGTACGCGCATGCCCGCGCGTCTCTGGTCGATAACCAGCGATTCTCCACCATCAACTGGCTTGAAAAGGCGGCGAATCTCGATCCGTACAGCTTTGACGTGCAGTACGACCTCGGGCGGGCCCTGCTTTCGACCAGCCCCAACCGCACGGCAAGCGACCGCGCGCTCGCCGCCTTCGAAAAGGCGCTGCAGCTCAACCCGAACCGGCTCGACCTCCAATATGAGATTGGACGGCAGTACATCGATCGCAACGATCCGGCGCGCGCGCTCGAGCACCTGCGCGCGGCGCGGCTGACCAGCGATTACACCTCTGACAAGACCGTGGACATCGCCGCGCTCGTCGATTTCTACCTGGCCAGGGCGCTGCGGCTCAATGGATACACCCGCGCGGCGCTCGACGAGTACGAGGGGCTGCTCAATCGGCTCTCCAAGCCGGAGTTTTCATCGCATTCCAATCCCCAGTTGCTCTCGCTTCGCGCCCACCCGCAGATCCTCTACGCCGAAATCGGCGAAATCCACGAGAAGCGCGGCGGATACGCCGAGGCGCTGCAAGCCTACGAGATGGCGCTCAGCGCCGACCGCGATAACCCCGACTTTGCCATGCGCGTCGTGCGCCTCTGCCTGACGGTGGGCAAGCTGGAAGAGGCGCGCAGCCGCGCAGCCGGGCTGGTCGGGCGGTTTCACGCGAGCGCTGACTCGCTGAATCTCCTGAAGGAAGTCTATCGCCGTCTTGGCGATGCCAACGGCGTGCGCACGGCGCTCACGAAGCTCCACGCCGAGCAGCCGGCGGATCGCCTCGTTTTTTACGCGCTGCTGGACCAGTTAAAGGCCGACGGCCGTCCCGATGAGGCCGAACGCCTGCTCATTGAGGCCGCGCGCGAAAGCCAGTCGGATCCGGACTTCACCCGTCGATTGTTCGCGCTCTATCAGGGACGCAACGATATCGAATCGTCGATGCGGCTGCTGGTCGACTCGCTGGCGGATCGGCCCGACTCTCTGCGCGAAATCGGCCCGCTCTGGTCCGAGCTGCTCAAACCCGCCCGTCGCGGAAAGCTGCGCCTTCACGTGCTTCAGGAAATGCGCGTCCCCGCGCGCGAGGAGGCCGCGCGCCTGTTCTGGGTCTCGCGCCTTGCGGAAATCTGGCACCGCGATGCGCTGGCGCGCAGCGCCCTCCAGCAGGCGGCGGCCCTGAAGCCGGCCTTTCCGCCGGTCTACCGGTGGCTGGTGGGCGAATATTGGTCGAAGCCCGATTGGGACGAGCAGCAGAAGCTGGCGGCCGGCGAGCAGTTGGCCGTGACGGCCGAAGAGCAGGGGGCCAAGGCACTGGGCGCTGAGCTTCGCGGCCGCGGCTTGTTCTCAAAGGGGGATGCCGAGGGTGCGGCAAAGGCATTCGCCTCCGCGCAGGCGCTGGGCGGCCGTTCACCCGACCTGCTGCTCATGCAGGCGAGGGCTGTCTTCAAGCAGGGCAACGATGCTCGCGCCGAGCAGTTGCTGTGGAAGCTGGTCAGCGACTGGTCGCAATACGAAGAGGCTTATTCGGAGTTGTTCGCCCTGTACTTGCAGCGCCGCCAGGTCGAGCCCGCGCTTAACGTGCTGCGCCGGTGGCTCGACGCGGTGCCCGCGAGCGTCGAAGCACGGCTGCTCCAATCCACCATCTACGCGCAGAGCGGCCAGCCCGATGGCGTCGGGCAGGCCAAGCAGATATTGCAATCGCTTTTCGCCGAGCAGCCTGAGAGCGCCGACGTTTTGCGGGCGATGGAGGGTTTCTATCGCCGGTATGCCAAGCTGGATGATTTCATCGCAAAACTGGAGGAGGAGCGCGTTCGCAATCCGGAGAACCGCGAGGCGGTTGAACGGCTGGTCTCGATTTACGCCGACCAAAAGCGCCTTCCCGAGGCCTCGCGCGTGCTCGATGCGGCGCGGGCGGCCGTCGCTGCCGATCCGGATCTGCTCTATTACGTCGCCCACCTCTACGAGCAGATCGACCAGAAGCAGATGACCGAGCAGATCCTTCAGGACGTCGTCCGCATGGATCCGCGCCACGCCGCGGCAAGCAACGATCTGGGTTACGTCTGGGCCGACGAAGGCCGAAATCTGGATCGCGCCGAGGCGCTGGTGCGCGTGGCCGTTGACGCCGAGCCCGACAACCAGAGTTATCTCGACAGCATGGCATGGGTCGAGTACAAGCGCGGCAAGTTCACCGAGGCGCGCGGTTTTCTCGACCGCGCGATCGGCCCGGCGAATCGGCCCGATCCGGTGGTGCTGGATCATCTGGGCGACACGCTCTACCGGCTCGAGCGCCCCGCCGACGCCGCCGCACAGTGGAAGCGATCGCTCCAACGACTGGACGATGACACCGCCGGCGCCGGCGGCGAGGTGCGCGAGGAGCTTCGCCAGCTTCGGCTCCAGCTCAAGAAAAAGCTCGAGCAACAGCAGCACGGCGAACCGGTCAACGTCGCGCCCGTCCTGGAGGTGCGCCAAAAGGCGACGGCGGCGAAGAATTGAATGTGTCCTTTTGACAAGGGACAGAGGACGAACCATGGCCGGTCATAGTCACTGGAAGACCATCAAGCGCGCCAAGGGGGCCAATGACGCCAAGCGCGGGAAGGTGTGGAGCAAGATCGCGCGCAAGATCATCATCGCCGCCAAGGCCGGCGGCGGCGACCCGGCGCAAAACCTTTCGCTGCGTTACGTGATCGACGAGGGCCGCGCCGCCAACATGCCCAAGGACACGATCGCCAACGCCATCAAGAAGGGCACCGGCGAACTGGGCGCCGAAAACTACGAGTCGATGACCTATGAAGGCTACGCCTCCGGCGGCGTCGCCGTGATCGTCGAGGCATTGACCAACAACCGGGCGCGCACCGCCCCCGACCTGCGAAAACTATTTGAGGTCAGCGGCGGCAATCTCGCGACCAGCGGCTCGGTCGCCTTTCAATTCACCAAGCGCGGCGTCATTACCGTCAAGTCCGACGCCGTCACCGAAGACGCGCTCATGGAGCTCGCCCTCGATGCCGGCGCCGAGGATGTCATCAATGAAGGCGAGGTCTTCGAAGTGCTCACTTCGCCGGTCGCCTTTCATAAGGTGAAGGAGGCCATCACCGCCGCCAACGTGTCGGTCGAGGTCGCCCAGGTAACCTATCTGCCGAACACCACCGTGGCCATCGACGCCGAACAGGCAGTCAGGCTCCTCAAGCTCATCGATGCCCTCGATGACAACGAAGACGTGCAGACCGTATCGCATAACGCCGATCTGCCCGATTCGGTCCTCGCGTGATGAGCCGATTAGCGAGGCTCATCGATCTTCTTCTCCAGTTCGGCGATTTCCTCGGCGCTCAGCCGCTTTTTCTCGTTCCGCTCTAACTGATCGTTGTAGTACAGCGCCGCCGCATACTGCGCACGGGCCGCCGCCCGATCGCCTAGACGGCCGAGCACTTCCGCGTATTCGATCCGCAGCCGCACGTTGTGGGGGTCGAGCCGCACCGCTGCGTCGTAGTCTGCCCGCACGCGCGCGGCATCGGGCCGACCTTTGTTCATCTCGGCGGCGGCGTGACCACGGTAAGAGGAAGAGTCCTTGGGGTTCTCACGGATCGCCGTCTCCATGAGCTGTTGCCAATGCTCGGGGCCTGAGATCCGCGCCGCCGCGCGGGCGGCGCGATAGGCGTAGTCTGAATTCAATCCCCATGCGGCAGTATTCGCCTCCGTGAGCAGCTTCTCTGCCGTTGCGAACTGGCTGCGCCGTATCGAGTCATCCGCCTCGTCGGCCTTTCGCTCGGCCGTGGCGATCGGACCCCAAACAAGCAACACCGCAAGCAGCCATGCCAGCATCGGCGCCACCAAGATCGCATTCCCCGCTCGCCGCGGACTCGTCTCAGAAGACTCCGACGCTCGAACCCCCAGCGCGCTGCCCGTCAGCACGGCGAAGATCAGCAGCGGCGCCGTCTCAAATATGGAGAAGTCCACGAGGTTGTGTACGAGCATGCCCGCGACCCCCAGAAGCACGCCGTAGAGGATCCAGGGGGCTGGGCGGTCGTCGGCCTCCTGCGTCTCGAGGGATCGAAGTCCCGCCACCGATGCCGCGACGATCATCACGCCCAGGTACAGCGAGCGGAGCAGCATGAACTCGATCGGCTCCCGCGCCCAATCCACGCCGACCAGCAGATAGAGCAACGTCGCGCTGCCGGCGACGGCCGCTACGAACTTGACCACCGCAGGGCGAATCGCCTCGCGAGGCAGCGCCATTTCAGGGGGCGTCGTCGGCCGCGTCAGCTCCCACCACAGCCGCAGAAGCCATGCGATCGCCAGCGCGCCACCGATGATTCCCAGTTCCGAGAAAAATCGCACCAGAAGATTGTGCGGGTCCTTCACCTCCTCGGGCGCGCTGGGCAGGCGGTGGCTCAAATAGTCGAGCGAAAAGTTCGACCAGCCGGTGCCGAGCAGCGGGTGATCTTTGATCATGCGCGCAGCGCCCGTCCAATAGTGCCAGCGAAACGTCAGCGTGCTGGTGGGAAGCCGGCCGGTGGCGAGGCCGTAGCCGGCGATCGCTAAAATCCCCCCGATCACGGCAATGACTCCCGTCCAATAGGCCGCGCGAGCATGACCGGCAACAAACCCGCGGAATCTCCCCAGGGCTGCCAGCGCGATCAACCCCAGCACGACCGTCGTGGCCGCGCCCTTGCTTTTAGTCATCGCCAGCACCGCCAGCCCAGCCGCCATCGGTATCGCGACCGCCGGCACCGCCCACTTCGCCTGCTCGCGTTCCACGACGCGTTGCACCAGAAGCCCCGCGCCGACCAGCAATAGCAACGAGGCGACCGCGCCAAATGTATTGGGCGAGTTGAAAAACCCGAATACCTCGACCGATCGCAACTTCTCCTCGAACTGCCGGGCCACGAACGATCCTTCGACGAGCCCGCGCTCCGCCATCATCTTCGCCCGGTTCTCGTTCCAGGTCTTGAGCGTCGCCGGCGCATCCAGAAAGCGGAAGTTAAACGCCTGAATCGCATACACCGTCAGCAGCGCAAACAGCACCGCCGCCACCAACCGCATCTGAACCCACCCGCGCACGAGCTGCGCTGCCGCCCATAGCAGCGACATCGCGCTTGCCCAATGAAACGCCGTCACGAGCGCCGCGAATTTGTCGGCCGCCCATAGGGTGCTTAGCAACATCCACGCGCTGAGCATCGCCAAAGGTATGAAGCTGCGCGGCGCGCGCAACACGAAGGATCGGTCGCCCATCCGTCGCGCAAGCACGAGTATCGCCGGTACGCAACAGAGAAGATCGAGTCCCAGGCTGGTTGCCGGTCCGGGCGCGCGGGGCACCGCTTCCGAGCCCGGCATCACCTCCGCCGTGTCGCGCAGATATTCCGACATCGTCGCGCGCGTCACCACCAGCGCCAGTGCCAGGCCCAGCGCGCACCACGAGACCCATTCAGGCCAGCGCGGCGGAGACACGGTAGTTTCAATCTTGCGGTGAGGTCGGGCCATGAGGTCGGTCGCGAGAGGCAGCCGATTGAAGCAGAGTACCGGCCGCGTCCCCCTCGCTCAACTTAGCCCGGCTCCACGATAATTCCTTCATGCCCAGCCAGCGCGACGTGATCCGAAACGAACTCCCCCTCGCGGCGCAGCACGCTGGCGAGCAGCATCCGTCCTCGCGAAAAAAAGTGATCCCCGATCCCGGCCAGGTTCAGCGTCTGATCCGTCGCCCCCATGTTCAAGACAATCAGTAACCTCCGGCCATTCAGCCGGTCCGAGTCATAGCGCACGAATGCCATCAATTCCCCCGGCCTTACTCCTGATTGGGCAACGGATGCTGCTCCAGCAGGGCCACCACGCACAGCACCAGAATCGTTTGCGTGAAGAGCAGCATGGCCCCAAACGTCGATCCCACATGCGGCAGGATAATCGCCGCGATGCTCGTAGCAGCGGTCACGAGATAAAGGCAGAGCACCGCCGTCCGCCGCGACATGCCGCGCGCCACGAGCCGATGGCTGAAGTGATTCGTGTCGCCGACGAACGGGCTCTTGCCGCGCGAGATGCGGATGGCGCTGACCACGATCAAGTCGTACAGCGGCAGCGCCAGCACCAGCACCGGCGCGAACATCGCATACCACCCCTTCGCGAAATCCTCGCCCGGCAGCAGATAAGTCGTCCGCACCGTGAGAATCCCCAGCACCAACCCGATCAGCAAACTGCCGCTGTCGCCCATGAAGATGCTCGCCGGCGGAAAGTTGAAGCAAAGGAACCCGACCAGCGACCCCACCAGCAGCGACAGCATGCCCGCGACAAACCACTGCCCGATCGATAGCGCGGTGATGAGAAACGCCGTCGCGCAAACGGCCGCAATGCCGGCGCTCAGCCCGTCCATGTTGTCCAGGAAGTTAAACGCGTTGGCGATGGCGCCGATCCACAGAATGGTAATGCCCCATGAGGGGATTTTGCCCCACCCCAGGTTGTCAAATGCCGTCAGCGCCCGCAGGTCGAACCCAACGACGAGCAACGCGATAATCGAAAGCTGCAGCGCCAGCTTGAGGTACGGGCCGAGCGCCTTGCGATCGTCCCACAGGCCCAGCAGGTGCATGAGAAACATGCAGCCGACGGTCCCCAGCGCCAGCGGCGTCTGCTGCCGCACACCGCCCGCCAGCGCCCTCGCCAGCGACGCCTGAATCGAACTCGGCAACCCAGGCACTTTGCCCTCAGGAAACACGCGGGCCAGCACCACCGCGGCGACCAGCGGCAGCGCGATCGCCCAAAAGATCGCCACGCCGCCGCCCAGCGCCTTGGGGGCCTGGTGGATCTTGCGATGGCCCGGTTTGTCGACGAATCCCACC
>JBBRIN010000133.1:0-8032 GCA_038221115.1 Tepidisphaerales bacterium | reverse complement strand
CCGAGCCGGCGATCTCGCCGGATGGTTCAGAAATTGCGTTTGCTTCAGCGGGGGACATATGGACGGTGCCGGCGCGCGGCGGGACGGCGCGGCTGCTCGTATCCGACCCTGCCAACGAATCACGGCCGCTTTATTCGCCGGATGGGAAGACGCTCGCGTTCGTTTCCGATCGATCGGGGAATGGAGATGTGTACCTGCTCGACCTGGAGTCGGGTGACGTGCGGCGGCTGACTTGGGACGACGGCCGGGAGGAGCTGGATAATTTCTCGCGCGATGGGAAGTGGATCTATTACTCGACGACGGCGAGCGACGTGGGGAACTCGAACCGGGACATCTACCGCATTCCGCTGGCGGGGGGCACGCCGATGCCGGTGATTGCCGACCGTTTTGCCAACGAGTTTAACGCCGCTCCGGCGCCGGCGCCCGAGAACGATGAGCTGGATGATCCTGCGCCGGCACTTGCGTTTTCGGCCGGCGGGATCATGGCTCGAGAGTGGCACCGGAAGGGGCACGCGCACGCGGGCGAGGCGGCGGTGTGGCTGGCACGATTGCCGGCGGGCGCGGCACCGGTGTTTACGCAATTGACGCCTGATGGATCGCGCGATCTATGGCCGATGTGGGCTCCCGATCGGCATGCGCTGTACTACCTGTCGGACCGCGACGGCAATCAGAACATCTGGGTGCGTCCGGTGAACGACGCGGCGTCGGAGGCGGCGAAAGCGGCCCCGGCCGCGGGTAAGGCGCTGACGCACTTCAAGAATGGGCGCATCTGCTGGCCGACCATCTCGCAGGATGGGCGGACGATCGTGTTCGAGCGGAACTTTGCCGTGTGGAGGCTGGACACGGCAACGGGGGCAACGGCTGAGGTGGCGATCAAGCTTCGGGGCGCGGCCGCCGGCGCGGGGGCGGCGCCAGAGCATCATCAGTACACCGCGGGGGTGACCGACGTATCGCTGTCGCCGGACGGAAGGAAGGTGGCATTCGTGACGCACGGGCAGATCTTCGCCGCGTCCGCGCGCGACGGCGGGGACGCGATGCGCCTCACGCACACCGGCGGCATCGAGTCGCATCCCGTATGGTCGCGGGATAGCCGCCGGCTTGCCTATGTGTCGGATCGCGATGGCCCGCGGCATCTGTTTCTGTATCAGTTCGATGAGGGGAAGGAGTACCGCCTGACGCGAGGCGCCGAGGACGACACGCTGCCGCATTTCTCGCCAAACGACGGGTGGATCGCCTTCCAGCGCGCCGGCAATGAGCTGCGCCTGATCGACGTCGGCACGCGGCGCGAGCGCCTGCTTGCGCGGCAACAGGGGTTCGAGCGGGCGCCCTTCGACACGGCGGCGTCGCCTTATGTGTTCTCGCCCAAGGGGGACTACATCGCGTTCTCATCGGTCGGCGCCCGTGGCTTTAGCAATTTATATCTGGTGCCCTCGGACGGCAGCGCGGAGCCGCGACAGGTGACGTTTTTGGCCAATGCTTTCTCGCGCGCGGTCGCCTGGAGCCCGGACAGCTCGTATCTTCTTTACGGCACCGGGCAGCGGACGGAGGATTATCAACTGGCGCGGATTGACCTGGTGCCACGGGTGCCGCATTTCAGGGAGGATCAGTTTCGCGATCTGTTTCGCGAGGTACCGCGGCCGGCGAACCCGCGGCCGACGCAGCCGAACCCGCCGGAGCCGAGCCCCCCCACCACGGCGCCGTCAACGCAACCTGCGACGCAGCCGGCAGTGGCGACGACGCGGCCGGCAACGCAGCCGTTGTTTCCCGGGTTGTTTGCCGCGCGCACGACGATCGTGTTCGAGGACATTCGCCAGCGCCTCACGTTGTTGCCAGTCGGGGTGGACGTGGACTATCAGGTGATCAGCCCTGATGGCCGCACCGTGCTTCTGGTTGGCACCGCCAGTGGACAACAGAACCTGTACACCTATTCGCTCGACGAGTTTGCCGCGTCCGCGCCTGTGCCGCGCCAGCTCACGAGCACTCCAGGTGGAAAAGGGCACGTGCAGTTTTCACCGGACGGCCGGGAGGTTTATTACCTGGACGGCGGGCGAATCACCGTGGTGCCGCTCGACTCGCGCATCCCGCGCACCATTTCCATCGTTGCGGAGATGGACGTCGATTTTACGGCAGAAAAGCTAACCGTTTTCCGGCAGGTGTGGGGCTACCTGAACGACCACTTTTACGATCCGAAGTTTAACGGCATCGATTGGGTGGCGATGAAGGACAACTACCTTCCGCGCGTCGCCGGCGCGCGGACGCCCGACGAGCTGCGCCGGGTGCTGCAGTTTATGGTAGGCGAGCTCAATGCGTCCCACGCCGGCATCTACGCACCGCTGTCGAACAACCGCGCGTCGACCGGCCGGCTTGGGCTGCGCTTCGATCCGGAGGAGCACGAGAGGACGGGGCAACTGAAGGTGGATGAGGTATTCCCACTTGGCCCGGCGGCGGTGGCGGGGATCAAGCCGGGCGAGTTTCTGCTCGCCGTCGACGGCACGCGGATCACGCCGAGCGTCAATCTCGATCAGTTGCTTAACCTGAAGACGGCGAAGCGCGTCACCCTGCGCGTTGCGCCGGCGGTCACGCGGATCAGCGATCTTGCTTACGGGCGGGACGTCCCGCTGCTGCCGATCGACACGTCGAGCCAGAAATCGCTGATGTACCGCGCGTGGATTGAGTCGCGCCGCACTTATGTCGATGCGGCGAGCCACGGGCGCCTGGGGTACGTCCACATCGCCGACATGACCGAGGCTGCGCTGGCGCGGTTGAACACGGATCTGGACTCGGAAACGCAGCAGAAGGATGGCGTCGTCGTCGACGTTCGCGGCAACACGGGGGGGTTCGTGAACGGCTTTGCGATCGACGTGTTCGCGAGGCGCAATTATTTGACGATGAATCGCCGGGGATGGTCGCCAGCGCCATCGAGGATACTGCTGGGCCAGCGGGCGCTGCTGACGCCGACGGTGCTGGTCACCAACCGATCCACTTATTCCGACGGTGAGGACTTTACCGAGGCTTATCGCGCGCTAAAGCTCGGCAAGACAGTCGGCGAGCCGACGGGCGGGTCAGTGATCTTCACGAGCACGCTGACGCTGCTCGATGGCACGCGGCTGGGATTACCGACCACTGCGGTCTATGGGAGCGACGGCAAATTGCTGGAGATGCACCCGCGGCCGGTGGACGTGCCGGCGACTCGTCCCGCGGGCGAGTGGTATACGGGGCACGATGCACAGCTCGACGCCGCAGTCGCCACGCTGATCAAGCAACTTGATACCCAGAAGGGCACGCGCGCCCGGCCTACGACGAACAAGCTGTCGCAGGAAGGCAGCCCTCCGGGCACGGCTACGCCCCAATAAAAGGGCTGCAATCGCGGCAAAAAACTGCCAACGCTTCTTCACGCCTAACCGTTGATCCCACAGAGGCTCACGGACGAGCTCTCCTTTTGGGTTGCGGAAAATAAACGCAGCGACAATCCGTTCTATGTACGGCGAGAATCCTGGCGGAGGCTCCCCCGATGAACAGAGTTCCACCTTAAGCGGATCCGGAGCTTGATCCAGCCGCGCCGCCCCCGCTGCCGAAACACCCGGGTTTAACTTCAATGTGCCGAGGCGGCGACACCCCCATCTACTCACAACCCACGGACAACCCTGCCGCGCTCGATGCCAGCGGTGCCGACTTGATCCGGGATGATCTGCTCCATGAGCTGTTTGAGCGGCAAGCTGACATCCGGCCTGATGCGCCGGCGATCGAGTGCGCTGGGCAGACGTTGAGTTACGGGGAATTGGACCATCGCGCCAACCGAATGGCGCACCAGCTTCGCGAATCGGGCGCCGGCCGCGGTTGTTTCGTCGCGATCCTGCTTCCGCGATCCGCCGACATTTACGTGGCGATGCTCGGCATCCTCAAATGCGGGGCGGCGTACGTTCCGCTCGACGCCGATTATCCGGCCGACCGCATCGGCTTCATTCTGAATGACTGTAGAGTCCACACGCTCATCACCACCGCGGCGCTCGCGGCGCTGCACGCGGAGGCGGATTGTCAGGTCCTCTGCGTCGACTCGTCTGCCGTTCTGCCTGGGGCACCACCGCCCAGTCGCCTGTGCCGCGCCGATACAGGCACGATGCAAGATGATTTGTGCTACGTGATCTACACGTCGGGCACGACCGGCCGGCCCAAGGGCGTGGAGATCACGCATCGGAGCGCGAGCCATCTGGTTCGGGCGGAGGGGGCCATCTTCAATGTGGCGACGAGCGATCGGTGCTTTCATGGGTCGTCCATCGCATTCGATGCTTCTGTGGAGGAGATCTGGTTGCCGCTATTCGCCGGGGCGACGCTGATCGTCGGCACCGCCGAGATGATCCATGCCGGGCCCGCGCTGGCACACGTTCTGAATGATGCGCGCGTCACGGTGCTGTCGTGCGTTCCCACGTTGCTGGCTCTTCTGGCGAGCGACATTCCGTCGATTCGGCTCCTCATCCTTGGCGGCGAAACGTGCCCGCAAGACCTGGTGCGGAGGTGGGCGGCTCCTGGCCGCCGGATGGTGAACACGTATGGCCCGACGGAAGCCACCGTCATCGCGACCTACGGCGATCTGTCGCCCACGTCGCCCGTCACCATTGGCCGGCCGTTGCCGAACTACGCGGTGTACCTTCTCGATGAAGAGCTGCGGCCGGTGCCGGCGGGACAGGTCGGCGAAATTTACATAGCGGGCACCGGTTTGGCGCGCGGTTACTTGAATCGGCCGGACCTCAGCGCGGCCCGGTTCATCTCGTCCCCGTTCTCGAGCGAGCGGCTTTACAAAACAGGCGATCTAGCGCGCCTGACCGCCAGCGGGGAGCTTGAATTCTGCGGGCGCGGCGATACTCAGGTGAAACTGCGGGGCTTTCGCATCGAGCTGGCGGAAATTGAATCGGCGCTGATGCAGTCAGCCGATATCCAGTGCGCCGTCGTGTGCCTTCGAGAGGAGGGCGGCGTTCAAAAGCTGGCCGCGTTCGTGATCGCGCGGGCGGGCTGTTCGGTTGAAGAGCCGAGTCTTAAGTCGCACCTTCGCTCGCTGCTGCCTGGGTATATGATCCCGTCCACGATCGACGCGCTGCCGGTATTTCCCAGCCTTCCATCCGGAAAGGTCGACCGCAAAAGCCTACCCGCACCGGCGTCGCGAGATCGCGAACTGGATCCCTCTTACGATCCTCCGCGCACGCCGGTTGAGCGCAAGCTGGCAGCGGCGTGGGAAATGGTCTTTGCCCCCGCGGTGGTTTCGCGCACCGATGATTTCTTTCTCGATCTGGGCGGCCACTCGTTGATCGCCGCCACCACCGTTTCAAGGCTGCGCGAGCAACCGGCCTTCGCCGGCCTGTCCGTCCTGGACGTCTATCACTTCCCCACGGTGGCGGCTCTGGCGGCAGAGCTGGAACAGCGGCACCGTGAGGAGCCGGAGGCGGCGCCCGCCCGCGCGGTTCACAAGCCCTCCCCGCTCGCCCATTTCGTCTGCGCCGTGGCGCAGCTGCCTTGCCTGTAGCTCATATTGGGACTTGATGCGGCGCAGTGGCTCGCGCCTTACTTTGCCTACAGTTGGCTCATCAACGGCGGAGTCACCATCACTACTTCGCTCATCGCGGCCGTGGGAAGCGCGCTGGCGATGTACCCGGCGATGCTCGTCGTCGCTTTGGCGGCGAAGTGGCTTATCATCGGGCGCTACAAGCCCGGTAGCTATCCGCTTTGGGGGACTTACTACTTTCGCTGGTGGCTTAGCGGCAGCATTCAGAGCATGGCGCCGATCGACTTCCTGTCGGGCACTCCCCTCCTGAACGTTTTCCTTCGTCTGATGGGGGCGCGCATCGGCCGCAACGTTCACCTGGCGACCGACAACTTCAGCGCGTATGACACGCTGACGATTGGCGACGGCTCGACGCTCAACGCCGACGCGACCGCACTTGGCTATACCGTTCAGGACGGTTACCTCAACATCGGGGCCGTTCGGATCGGCCGAGATTGCGTAATCGGCGCGCGGGCGGTGCTATCGCCGGATACCACGATCGAAGATAATGCGCGGCTCGCGGACCTGAGCCTGCTGCCGTCCGGCACGCGCGTGCCTGCGAATGAATGCTGGCTGGGCTCTCCCGCGCAGCGGCTCCCGCGTCAGCCTTATCGCACGCTTCATCTGCCGGCGCGCCGCCCCGCGGGTTTTGCCGCCGTCTCCATCGCGCTGTATGCGCTGGCGTCGCTTCTGCTGCCCATGTTTTACCTGTCGGCGATCTTCCCGGGGATGATCGCGATGACCCACCTCGACCGATCCTTCGATTCGTACTGGTTCCTGATGGCGGCGCCGGTCGTCGCGGCAAGCTTTATCGTGCTGCTCTGCGGCTTCATCGTGGGCGTCAAATGGCTGCTGCTGGGTCGGGTCAAGCCGGGCAAGTACCCGCTCAATGGCGGCTTTTATCTTCGCAAGTGGTTTGTCGACGGGCTGATGGACATGTCGCTCGACGTGATGGGCCCGCTTTATGCGACGCTGTACCTCGCTCCGTGGTTCAGGGCGCTGGGCGCGAAGCTTGGAAGGAACGCGGAAATCTCGACCGCCTGCGATGCGTCGCCGGATCTGCTGGACATTGGCGCTGAGTCGTTTATCGCCGACGCCGTGCTTTTGGGCGCGCCGCACATCGAGCATGGATACATGACGCTGGCGCCTACGCGCATCGGCAAGCGGGCGTTTATCGGCAACAGCGCCCTTGTCCCCGCGGGATCCGCGATCGGCGACAATTCTCTCATCGGCGTCTTGTCGACGACGCCGTCTTCACCGCCCGGGGCGGCGCGGCCGGATACCTCGTGGCTTGGTTCGCCAGCCATCTTCCTGCCGCAAAGGCCGATCAACCAATCCTTCTCCGAGGAAACCACGTTTCGCCCCACCCGAAAGCTCTACGCGCAGCGATACGCCATTGAATTGTGGCGGATCACGCTGCCAGTCACGGGGTTCGTTCTCCTGACCACGCTGGTGCTTCACGCGGTAAACGTGCTGCGCGAACAGGATTATTCGTTTGCCAGCATCGCGCTGTTTTTCCCGCTCCTTTATCTGGGGGGCGCCCTGTGCGCCGTCGTGTTTGTGATCGTTGCAAAATGGCTGCTCGTTGGGCGCTGCCGCCCCTGCGAAATGCCGCTTTGGTCTCCGTTTGTCTGGCGCACCGAGCTGGTCACGGCCCTGCACGAGAATCTTGCCGGTCCGCTGCTTATCGACCTGCTCCATGGCACGCCGTGGGCGGCGTGGTTCTTTCGGCTGATGGGCGCAAAGATCGGTCGCCGGGTGTTTTTGAACACCACGTGCCTTACCGAATATGACTTGATCCACATCGGCGACGACGCTGCGCTCAACCTCGACGCGACGCTTCAGACCCACCTGTTTGAGGACCGCGTGATGAAAATGTCGACGATCCGCATTGGAGCCGGTTGCTCGGCGGGCGCTCTGTCTGTCGTGCTCTACGACGCGGCGATGGAGCCGGGCTCCAAGTTGGGAGAATTGTCGCTGTTGATGAAGGGAGAATCGCTGCCGGCGAATACGGAATGGCAAGGGACGCCCGCCCGCCGCGCCGCCCCCGCCCTTGAAGCCCCGCAGAATTCCGATCCTTTGCCGCCGAGCCCGGAGCCTGCCCCCCTCGCTGCCTGATTCATTCAATGCCGATACATGACCTGGCGGTCGCCTGCGTCTTGCGGCACGTTCGACAGCTCCCACAGCCGCCGCCCGATGTCGCTTAACAACTGCTCGAGGTCGCCCTGCATGTCCCGCGAGACCATCCCCAGTTTCAGCAGCTCCTCGAGGCGGACCCGCTGAAGATCAAGTTGCTCACGTTCCGATTCGATCAGAAGCCCAGTCATGTCCGATTCCTCTCATCCCATGGACTTGGCCGTCACCGGAGAGTTCGTTTTATCTCACCGGGGTACGTTTGCACCATGGGCTTTTTTGATCATCGGTTGAGATTGGGAGTGACATCAGTAACTTCTGTAATACAGATCACATCGACCGGCCGGTAGGGCCGGCGGCACTGTT
>JBBRIN010000132.1:0-8042 GCA_038221115.1 Tepidisphaerales bacterium | reverse complement strand
TATCTCTGTTCGCGCTCCTCTCTTGCGCATCACCGACACAGATCCCCGCCCGCGCCGCCGAGCCTGCGCCTGCCGCCACCCGCGCCCTTTCCGCGACAGCGCCTGTGGACGAGCGCTTGGCAGCCGCGCTGAGACACGCCGACAAGGCGCTGGCGATCGACCCAAAGGACATCGACGCGACCATGACCCGCGCCGTCGCGCGCTTCATGCTCGGCCGGGTCACCGAGAGCCTCGTTGATTTCGACACGGTCGCCGCCGCCCGTCCCGCCGACGCCCCGCACCTGTGGCAGCGCGGCATCGCCCTTTATTACGCCGGCAAGTTCGACAACGGCGCCAAACAATTCGAGGCCCACCACAAGGTCAACCCCGACGACGTCGAAAACTCCGCCTGGCACTTCGCCTGCGTCGCCCGCGGCAAGGGACTCGACGCCGCCCGCCAATCCCTCATCCCGTCCGCCGGCGACGAGCGCGTGCCGATGATGAAGGTGCTTGATCTGCTGTCCGGCAAAGCCACGCCCGACGACGTCATCGCCGCCGCCAAGTCCGGCAATCCCCCCGCCCCCCTACTCGCCCGTCAGCTCTTCTACGCCCACCTCTATGTCGGCCTGTATTATGACGCGACCGGCGATCCAACGCAGGCGCGCGAGCATATGGCGATCGCGGCGGATCAGTATCCGGTGCCGGACTACATGCACGGCGTGGCGAAGGTGCATGGAATGGTGGCGGAGCAAGCCGCGAGGAAGACCCGGTGAGGGAAAAGCAGTTCGCGAAACAATGAGATGTGACGAGGCTGGGTTCGCTAACGAGGTGCGTTCGACCCAACTCCGCTTACTTCGCCAGCCGCGCCGGCGTGGACAGCTGAGCGCCGGAATTCGCCTTGGGAATACTGGAGAACGCCCGATCCGGCCCCTCCGAGTACACGATGCAGATCGACGCAATGCTCGCCGCCCCGAAGGCGATGAACAACAACTTGGTCTGCTTGCTGACCACCCGCTTGACATTGGAATTCTGCGACATCGATTGGCTCCTCGGTATGGTGCATGCGTGATGCAGTGCGCCTGAAAACCAAGTCGGCAGTTCAGGTAAAGGGGTTAACCAATAAATGCAGGGGTGAGGAAAGGAATTCCCGTCCGGGGTTCGATCGCGCCTGCCCCCATCCCGCCATCTTCCGCTACAATTCCCGCATGGCCCTCAGCGCACGCAACCAGTTTCCCGGCAAAATCACCTCCATCAAGCTCAGAGCGGTCATGGCCGAAATTGCCATCGACATCGGCGGCGGCCACCAGATCGTCTCGCTCATCAGCGCCAGCTCAGCCAAGCGGCTGAAGCTGAAGAAGGGCTCGTCGGCGGTCGCGGTGATCAAGGCGACGGAAGTGATCATCTCCACCGACGACGTCGACGACGCGGAGTGACGGATGGCGCGAGCACATGATCGCTTTCGAGCTCATCCCATCTGGCCAACGCATTCGCCGCGCTGACCCTGCGCGCCCGCCACTCATCTAAGAAAGTGAGCCCTCCAAAATGCCCCGCCTCCTGATCCCGCTTCTCCTTCTCGCCTCGGCTCCGATCTCCCGCGGCGCAGACCCCTACGCCAAGCCACCCGCGGCCCCCACGACGCAACCCGCGCCCACGGTCCGCGTCGCCGCCCTCGGTGGCATCAACGATCAGGATTTTTGGAAAGCCGTCTGCGATCGCTTCGAACAAAAGACCGGCATCCACGTCGACAACGTCGTCACCAGCAATAAAGACGGCGCTCCCGATCTCTTCAAGCGCGGCGGCATCGACCTGATCACCCTGCCATCCGGCGACGCCATTCTTTCCCTCGTCGCCGACGGGTACGCCGCCGACCCCCAGCCCTGGGTCCAGACAGAACTCATTATCGTCGGCCCACCCTCCGACCCCGCCGCCGTCAAAGGCGCCCCGGACGCCGCCGACGCCATCAAAAAAATTCTTGCCGCCAAAAGCCCGTTCGTCATCCACGCCAGTCTCGGCGCCGACCAGGTAGTGCGCGACATCGTCCAGGCCAACAAGAACCAACTCACCGGCGACCAAAACACGGTGCTGCTCGACGACCATCAGAAGCGCGTCCTCCAGATCGCCGCCGACAAGCACGCATACACCTTGATCGCCGCCACCCCCTTCCGCACCGGCAAGCTCCCCACCGCCGGCCTCGTCGACCTCTTCCACGGCGACCCCATCCTTCGCCGTCCCGTCATCTTCGCCCTCGCCAACCCCCAAAAAATCGACGGCGTTCGCCCCTTCGAAGCGCGCCGCCTCGCCGAATTCCTGCGCAGCGACGACACCCAACAATGGATCGAACACTGGCGTACCGGCCAGCCCACCGACCCCCAGGACTTCTTCCCCATCGCCGCCGCACCCTCGCAAAAACTCCCGCCCGGCATCGTCCTTCGGATCATCGGCGACACCGACCACCCTCTGGATCTCACCCCCGACGCGTGGGCCAAGCTCCCCCGCGCCACCCTCAAGGCCACCAACAAGGACGGCATCAAAAATACCTACGCTGGCGTGCTCCTGCGCGATGTTCTCAAAGCCGCCAACACCCCCCTCGGCAACCACCAGCTCCGCGGCCCGTGGCTCAACCGCACCGTCCACGTTCACGCAACCGATGGCTTCCAAGCCGCCTTCTCCCTCGCCGAACTCGACGACGACCTCGTCGAGCGCGACGTGCTCATCGCCGACCAACAGGACGCCCACCCCCTCCCCGCCAACACCGGCCCCCTCCGCCTCATCATCCCCTCCGAAAAACGCCCGGCACGATGGGTCAAAATGATTGCCGTGATCGAAATCCGCTGAGTCGCCTCCCGGCAATCGTACGAGTCAGCTCAAACCAAAACGTTTATACCGTGCCCTACCAAGCGGGGCACTTTCGTCGGCGCTCAAACTTGATCCGCTGCGCCGTTCGATCTTCTGGTCAGCGACATCGGCCTGCCGGAGGCCACCGGATACGAACTAATGGAGCAGATCAAGGACCGCCACGCCATCAAGGGCATCGCCGTGAGCGGATGCGGGATGGACGATGACCTGCGCAAGAGCCGCGAGGCGGGCTTCGTGGATCACATCGTGAAGCCGGTGAACATCGATCAACTTGAAGCGGTCACCCGCCGGGTTACGAACGGTGGCGAAGAGAGCCCACCTAAGAATTGCCGCTCTGTTTTTTGGGCGCGCTGACGGCAGCAACCGGGAACCCGTGGGCGGACGTTCGGCGTCGTCGGTGCCACCGGATGGCAGTAATGGCGGGGAGGATAGCGAAAATCACGGCGGGCACGGCGTGCGGCATGATCACCTGCCGCTCCCACACCCGGGACCCCAGGGCTGTCGTATTGAACGCAAACCATCGGCTTCCGCCATGATCGTCTGAGGTGGCATACCGGAAATATCCCGCTTCCCTGCTGTCGATTTTGACGCTCTCGACCTCAATCTCCGCCTCGGAGTCCGCAACGATGCGCATGCCCGTTAGCTGTACTCGCCCCGACACCGCTTCGTACCAAAACGCCAGGTTCCCGGCCGGCACCGCGACCGAGTCATAGCGCCAGTAGCTCCGCGCCCACAATCCCGCGGAGGCAACGCACAGCACCGCCGAAAGCAGCGTCACCCCGTTGAAGATCCACCGCATCGCGCGTCTCATGCTGGGGAAATTCAAAGGGGAGAAGTACATATCCGGAAAATTCAACGGGTAGCGGAGAATTCAATCGCTAAAGGCGCGTTTTCGCCCGCCCGATTTCTGAAACTCTAATCCAGCCCCCATCGACCGACAAGAATACGCGCCCGTTCGGTTGCCGGGCAAAGGGGCAAACAACTACAGAAGGAGCCACCATGCCGCGCAGCGATGACCTCCCCACCCCCGATGAGGCGCTGAGCCTCTGGGCGATCACCGCCTCCGCCCTCATCACCGCCACCCCCGCCGCGCGGAATCGTGTGATGTCCCCATCCGTCCTTCGTATATTCATCCTTCATCATTGATTCGTGAATTCGAGGTGAGTCATGCGCACCGGCCCCATCGCTGCTCCTGCCAGCCCCACCCCTCTTCCCCTTCGTCCCTTCGTGTTAATCCTTCTCTTAAAACCCAAATCAATCGTTCGGTTCCCAACCAAGCCCCCTGCCATGCACCATCATGCACCATCGATTTCCCTCACCTCAAAAACGCGACCATAACCCATTGCAATTACATGACATACGGTTGACGCAAGATAACGATAAAAAGCATCCAAAAATGGTGCATTATGGTGCAAAATGATGCACGCACCCCCAAAGCCCCCTACCGCACCCCCATGATCACCTCATTCGACAGTTGATCCAGTTGCTCATACGGCAGCCGCGCCTTCGCCAGCTCGATCCGATCCAGCGGCGCTTCCAGCAGCTTCTTCGCGTTCCCCGCGCTGTACTTCCGCGTCAGCTTCGACATCCCCACATCCTCGACGTTGATCTCCTTGAGCAACCCCTGGATCTCCCTATCCGCATTCCACTTCGCCACCTTCTCCTTCAAAATCATGTACGTCCGCATCGACCCCTTCGCGAACTCGCGCACGTCCTGGTAATCGCTCTGCCGATACGCATGGCTATCGAAATGCCGCGGCCCGTTGTAGCCGCTGTCTTCCAGCAGCTTCACCAGAAAAAACGCGTGCTTCAGGTTCGCCGACCCAAACCGGAAATCCTGATCGTACCGCCCCATCTCCTGGTCGTTCAGGTCGACGTGAAACAGCTTCTTCATCTCGATCGCCTGCGCAACGTGATGCACGAAATCCAGCCCCGCCATCGTCTCGTGCGCAAACTCCGGATTGACCCCGCACATGTCCGGCCGATCGAGCGTCGGAATCAGCGCCAGGTACGATCCAGTCACCGCGAAATACATATGCCCGCGCGGCTCGTTCGGCTTGGCCTCAAACGCAAACTTGTACCCGTACCCCCGATCGATGCTGTGCTCGCACAGAAAGTTGATCGCCTCGCGAAACCGCTTGATCGCGTCGATCGGGTTCTTCGTCGCGTCCGACTCGATCCCCTCGCGGCCGCCCCAGAACACGTAGATCTTCGCGCCCAGCTCCGCCCCATACTCCATCGCCCGCATCGTCTTCTGAATCGCAAAGGCACGCACGCGGGCGTTGTTGCTCGTGAACGCCCCGTCCTTGAAAACCGGGTCGCCAAACAGGTTGGTGGTCGCCATCGGGCAGACCAGCCCATTGTCCTTCATCCCCTTCTTGAAGTCCTTGAGGATGCCCTTGATGCTGTCTTCAGACGCGTCGATCGGAAACGCATCGTTGTCGTGGAAGTTGACGCCATACGCCCCCACTTCACCAAGCAGATCCAGGATCTGGCGCAGCGACAGCTTCTCGCGCGTCGGCTCGCCAAACGGGTCGCGGCCGACGTTGCCGACCGTCCATAAGCCAAACGTGAACTTTAGTTTCGCTTCCGGTTCGTAGCTGGGCATGCGGAGTTCCTCTTTCACTGAGGCAGGCGCGTGCAAACCACCGCACCCGCGGTAAAGGGCGGGAGTTTCCTCGAAATATGCGGGAGAATCAAGAAATGCCGATCACCGATACGACACGCCCGCCACATTCATCGACGCGCTCGTCGCGATGGGCGGAGTGGTCGTGGTGTGGTGATGATGATGGTGATGGTGGTGATGATGGTGCGTCGACACCGTCGTCCCCGCGACGGGCGTCGTGTACTGCGTGCCCGTGGAAGTGATTACCTTAAGTCGGTAGTAGTAAGTCGTGCCCGAAGCCAGTCGCTCATCCGTGAAGCTGCGCATGGCCGACGCCGCGCGAGCTCGGCGCTGGGGCTGTACAGTCGCCAGCGGCTTAAATCGCCCGTCGATCTTGGTCGATCGTTCCACCGCGAATGATGCCGCCCCACCCGTGACATCCTGCCACGAGAGATCGAGCGTCGTCGTGGACGGCGAGCCCACGTTCAAGCCCCACGGGCCGGGCGTCGCCACCGGCTTGCGGGAGCTGGCGACGTGCGGCGTCAGCTTGAACCAGTCGATGTTGCCGGCAAACCCGCTGTCGCCGGTGCTGTCGATCGCGAACTTCATGACGTGCGTGCCGCCACTCAGATTGACCGTGCGCACGAGGCTCGTGTAGTTGTCCCAACCGCCCGTGGCAGGCACGCTGATCGAGCTGGTGAGATCGTTCCCATCGACTTCAAGATGGAACGAACCGCCGTTGCCCGCCGAGGCGACTCGGGAGGTGAGGTCATAGGCGCCATCGGTCGCGACGTCGATGGTATACGCCGCCCATTCCCCCGTTTGCGTCCAGCCGACGAAATGCCCGCCGCCATCCGCGCCGCTCCAGCCGGTGTCGACGCCGCCGGCGCGGTAGCCGTCACCGCCGTCGTTTGCCGCTGAATTGTCGTGGTAAGCGACGCCCTCGCCGCCGTTATCGTAATCCTCCGCCACGATGACATCGCCGATGGAGAACGCCCCGCCGCGGAACGGCGATTCCGGAACGATCGGGGGGGGCGGCGGCGGAGGCGGCGTGACCACCACGGCGCTCCGCTGGTAGGCGAGCCCGATTGCCGCGTTGACATCGAGCCGTGGAAAGCTGACGTTGCCGATCGGGTCATAAATCCAGTGAGCGCTGTCGCGCAGGATCGCCAGGATTTGCGCGGGCGTAAAGTTTGGGTTCACCTGCTTGATCAGCGCCGCGGCGCCGACGACTTGGGGGGCCGCCCAGCTGGTGCCGTCTCTCGTGGAGTCCAGGTGCTGGCCCGACTCGTACCAGGTGATATCCACCCCGCGCCCCGGCGCAACGAGCTGGATGGCCGAGCCGCGCGGCGAAAAGGAGCTGATCTGGTCGTTCAAGTCGGTCGAGCCAATCAGGTAGACCAGATTGTTGTCGATCGGCTGCGCGACCGCCGGCCCGAAATTCCCCGCCGGGCCGGCGACAAACACGCCCTGATCGCGAAGCGTCTGAAGTTGCCAGGCAAACTGCTCGTAATCGGCGCTGGAGAAGTCGACGTAGTTCACCGCCACGATGTTGTACTGCGCGTGATGCGCGACCACCCAGTTAAAGGCGTTGACCGCATCGGAGGTCCCCCACACCTTCAGCGCAATGAGCTTCACGCCCGGCGCAACTCCCTGGTAGAGAGCGCCGTTGACCACGTGAGGATCGCCGGCGACCTGCCCGGCGGTGCCGGTGCCGTGAGCGTCGCCGTCATACGGGAAGACATCGGCACGCCCATCCTGAAAGTCGTATTGATCGATAATCTTGTTACCGAACCCCGAGCCCAATGCGTAATGATTGTAGTCGACGCCGCGATCGACCAGGACGACCGTCTCCCCCGCGCCGGTGATCGCGGGGTAATTGGCGGTCGCGCGGTCGATGCCGATGATTTGGTCCTGCAAGCTCCACGGCGCTGCCGCGAGCAGTTGGCGCGCTTCGAGCGCCTCGACGGCATAGTTTGCCGCTCCGGCCGGCACTGGGCGCGCGGAAGGATCACGATCGGCATGTCGGTAGTTCTCACTCATGAGCCTCTCCACCCGGCCACAAATGGACGGCAAAGCAGCCGCCCTCGGACGGGACAGGGTGGAAATCGGCCTGAACTTGGGGTGAGTTAACTACCTGTGACGGCCGGACCGCCTGCGCAGACAGCAGCGATGAATGGGGAACGGCGCACAGCGGTAGCCGCGACAGGCTGCTGGATGCAGGTCTTATCGGCCGGAAGGGAAGCGGGTCGTTTGGGCCAAGAAACCTTGCGCCGGCAATGTGCCGTCATCCCCTCGCGCGCGCCAGCCCCACTCCGCAGACCCCTTGGGTCACGCCTTCATCGCCCCACGCTTCCGTCGCCGCGCCAGCAATCCCATGGCTCCCAGCCCCAGCAGCGACAGCGTCGTCGGCTCGGGGGTGTTCACATGCACCACTGTTCCGGTGACCGCGTTCCCTCCTGCATCCAGGTACGTGAACGCCAGATCCAACGCTCCGCCGAGGCGGAGTGGCTCGCCGGTTCCCGCTCCGTGCTCCAACGCCCCAAAGTCAAACGTCCCGTTCAGCACCGCACGGAAACCGCTGGGCAGGTTTTCCGCCAGA
>JBBRIN010000131.1:0-8051 GCA_038221115.1 Tepidisphaerales bacterium | reverse complement strand
CCGGTGCTGCTGTCCGGCCAGTACGATCCTGCCGATACCTTCGCCGCCCTGCGGCGGTATGAGCCGCGCGAGGTGATCGGGCATTGCATGCTCGTGTTTGATCTGGATCAGCTGGGGGGTGGGGATGGATTCAGTTGGAAGTAACACCCGACCTTATCGATCAGCGCGCGACCGAGAACATGCCATGTTATGATGCGCAGCATGCGCGAGCACGTGTCGGTCGTGGTGCCGGTCTATAACGAGGCGGAGAATCTGCCGGAGTTGCGCCGGCGATTGGCGGCGGCCCTTGATTCGACCGGCCGTCCGTGGGAGGTCATCTTCGTCAACGACGCCAGCACCGATGGATCAGCCGCCATCGTTCGCGACTTCCATCGAGAAGACGGCCGCTTCAAGCTGATCAGCTTCTCGCGAAATTTCGGCCACCAGCCGGCCATCACCGCCGGGATTCATCAGGCCACCGGGGCATGCGTGATTCTGTTGGACGGCGATCTCCAGGATCCGCCCGAGGTCGTGCCCGCGATGGTCGAGAAGTGGGCCGAGGGCTACCAGGTCGTGCTGGGGGAGCGAATCAGCCGCGTGGATGGCGCCGGCGCGCGGGGGATTGGATTCCGCCTTTTCTACCCGTTCATGCGCCGGCTGGTCGACCTGCCGACCGGCCCGGACGCCGGGATCTTCGGCCTGATGGATCGCGCCGTGATCGATCAGTTCAACCGCCTGCCCGAACGAAATCGCTTCATCCCCGGCCTGCGAACCTGGCTCGGCTTCAAACGCACCAGCGTCCCCTATGCCCGCCAGGCCCGCGCCGGTGGCCAGCCCAAACAGACGCTGGGCCGCCTCATCAAGTACGCCCTCGATGGGATGATCAGCTTCAGCTACAAGCCCCTGCGCTGGGTGACGTATATGGGTTTCGCCGTCTCGGGCGTCACGTTTCTGCTGGCCGTCTATTACTTCATCACCTTCTTCGCCTTTCACAAAAAGTGGGGCGAAGGCTTCACCACGATCATCATCTGCGTGCTGTTCCTCGGCGGCATCCAGATGATCTCCATCGGCATACTCGGCGAGTACGTCGCACGCATCTACGAAGAGGTCAAGCAGCGGCCGCTGTATGTGGTGGAGGAGACGGTGGGGTTGGGGACGGGACGAAGCGGCGGGAAAGACAGCGAAGAGCTATCGCTTTCCCGCCTCGCGTAAAAGCCGATCCGCCCACTCCGCGTCCTCCCCTTGCAGCGGGGGATCACACGGTTGCGAATAGTCCGTGTTGGCATAGCGGCCATTGTGATAAGCGCGCGCGAGTAGCTCCTGAAGATTCAGATCTACGTCAGCGTCGGCAGGCCGCAACGGGATCGGGATGCTTGGGAGCGCCGACTTCAACGGCATCGGATACAGCACGACCCGGCGGGATTGCTGCCCGCGACGCACGGTCGCGCGATACGCCGCATCTACTTCACGAGGAGCAACGTGCGGTTGGAGTAAATCTCGCCATGCGCCTTGCCGAACCAGATCAACCTCAACCCAATTGACTCCTCCGCTGAGCATCTCCGCGCGCTTGCGGCGGAAGGCGTCACGATCCTCACCGGGCAATTTGTTCGTCGGGCTCAGGAACTCAATAACGCTCACAAGACGGTCACCCGTCGCGTGGTCGAGGATGGTAATGTATCCCTCGGTTCGGGGTTCGGATTCAAGCTCTAGAACAATCGGTTCAGCGACGGCAATCCCCGCGCCGGCATGGGCAGCAGCGACGCTCGGCCCCCCCCCCGTCTCCTGAACGCGCACGTCAGGATGGACCGCGCGGATCAACCCTGCGTCAGCATCAATCAGAACGCGCTCTTCAGTCCGCGCCAGTAGATCCGCCGGAAGCAAATCATTCAGCGCATCGCGCGTGTAGGTGACGAGAGACTGATGCACGTCGAGCCAATGACGCTCGAGGTACGGATCCATGCCGGGAAAGGGACTTTGCATCGCCGTCATCGGAGGGAAGTATAACAGAAGCGCGCCGCACTCCGGGAAGGTTTCGGGCTTCCCCAAGGCTCGCCGGTAAAGCAGACGAAGTTGAAAACCTACTTCCGGTGCTGCTTGTAATAGTTAATCAACCCATTCGTCGACGAATCGTGGCTCTTCACTTCCCCCGGCTTCTCCAGCTCCGGCAGAATCGCCTTCGCAAGCTGTTTACCCAGCTCGACGCCCCACTGATCGAAGCTGTTGATCTGCCAGATGATGCCCTGCGTGAAAATCTTGTGCTCGTACATCGCAATGAGCGAGCCAAGCGTGCGCGGCGTGAGCTTTTGGAACAGGATCGAATTCGTGGGTCGATTGCCGGAAAAGACCTTATGGGGAACGAGCTTTTCGAGAGCCTCGCCGGTAAGCCCCGACGATTGCAGCTCAGCGCGGACTTCCGATTCCATCTTCCCCTTCATCAGCGCTTCGGTTTGCGCGAAAAAGTTGCTCAGCAGGATGATATGGTGGTGGCCGATCGGGTTTTGCGTTTCGACGGGCGCAAGAAAGTCGCACGGGATCAATTTCGTGCCCTGGTGGATGAGCTGGTAGAACGCGTGCTGCCCGTTCGTGCCCGGCTCGCCCCAGATGACAGGGCCGGTCTGGTAGTCGGTGATGCGCCGGCCGTCGCGCGTGATGCTCTTGCCGTTCGATTCCATGTCCCCCTGCTGAAAGTACGCCGCGAATCGGTGCATGTATTGGTCGTACGGAAGGATCGCCTGCGTTTGCGCGTCGAAGAAATCGTCGTACCACAGGCCGATCACCGCCAGCGTCGCCGGAATATTCTGCTCGAGTGGCGTCGTGCGAAAGTGCTCATCCATCGCGTACGCGCCGTCGAGCAGCGACTCGAAATGATCCATCCCGATATACAACGCGATTGAAAGACCGATGGCGGACCACAGCGAATACCGGCCGCCCACCCAGTCCCAGAACTCGAACATATTGGCCGTATCGATGCCGAACTTCTGAACCTCTTTGGCGTTGGTCGACAGCGCAACAAAGTGTTTAGCAACATGCTTGATGTCGCCGGCCGACTTGAGCAACCAATCCCTCGCGGTCGTCGCGTTGGCGATCGTCTCCTGCGTCGTGAACGTTTTTGACGCGACGATGAACAGCGTCGTCTCCGGACTCAACGGCTTCAGCGTCTCGGCGATGTGGGTGCCGTCGACGTTCGAGACGAAATGCACGCGGAGGTTCGGCGACGCATAGGGTTTCAACGCCTCGGTCACCATGACCGGCCCAAGGTCCGAGCCGCCGATGCCGATGTTGACGACGTCCGTAATCGGCTTGCCCGTGTACCCAACCCACTTGGCGCTGCGAACCGCCTCCGCGAACTCCCGCATGTGCTTCAGCACCGCGTTCACCTCGTGCATCACATCTTTGCCATCGACGAGGATCGGCCGATTCGAGCGGCTGCGCAGCGCAATGTGGAGCACCGCGCGGTCTTCGGTCGTGTTGATCTTCGCCCCCGAGAACATCTTCTCCGTCCAGCCTTTCAGATCCGACGCCTTGGCCAGGTTGCGCAGCAGCGCCATCGTCTCGGCCGTGACGCGGTTTTTCGAGTAGTCGAGCAGTATGTCTTCAAACTTCAGGTGAAAGCTGTCGAAGCGGTTCGGATCTTTCGCAAACAGATCGCGCATCTGCAGCTTCGACGCGGCGGCATAGTGAGATTGAAGCGCCTGATATTCGGCGAGTTGAGTGAGGGCGGGCATGCTTGAAACGTACAGAAAACCCGATGATTAATCCACCTGCGCCGCCAGCAGCGTGCGGTCATCGGAAGGCGCTGCCCGCGCCATTATTCCCTTGACATTTCCCGCATTCGCCGGTCTAACGTTCCTCGAGCGACCGCATCATTGATTGACCGTGCTGGCGTGACCTCTGGAGGATTCCCGATCATGAAGAAGTGGACTGGTTTTGGCCGGAAGTTGTGCGTCTACGCCGTCGCGGCCGCGATCGGTGGGCTGACGATGGGCGTGCCAACGTCGGGCGCCGACAAGGCAGCGAGCGATATTGATATCACCGCCATCATGAAAAAGGCCTTCAAAGGCGCCGGTGGACCGAGCGGCGGTCCTGGCGGCCGGCGGCCAGGTGGCGCAGGCGCGCCCGGCGCGGGCGGACCAGGCGGCGCCGGTGGCGCAGCCGGGCAAAAGAAGCCTTCCATGGTGCAAAAGGCCATCGACGGCACCGCGACCGCCGACGAGGTCAAGACGTTGCTCGGCTATTGCCAGGAACTCGCCAAGGCCAAACCCCCCAAGGGCGAACAGAAGGACTGGAACGAACGCACCACTGCCCTGACAACCGCCGTCGAGGCGATCAGCAAGGGCGACAAGACCGCCGGCCCGAAGCTCAAGACCGCCGCCAACTGCAAGGCTTGCCACGAGCTTCATCAGGATAAGTAATTCAATTCAGCTTCCGAACATTCCAGCGACCCCGGGAACTTCGCCGTTTCCCGGGGTCGCGTCATTTGGCCCCCAACTCCTTCACCCTCAGATTCCGAAACTCCACCCGCGCCCCATGCCCCAGAAACCCGATGTGCCCCGTCTTATTCTGCAGGCCCGGGTGTTTCTTGAGCGTCGCCTCGTCCTTCACATCATCCAGGTTCGCATCGACGATCACGTGGCTGTTCAGGATGACCCGAACGTGCCGCCCATCGGCCATGATCTCCTCTTCATTCCAGTTCCCAACCGGCTTCTGAAAGCCCGTCTCCGCCGCGAACACATCGTAGATCGATCCGTGATACTGCGCCGGCCGCAGCTTCGTGTACTGCGAGCCATAGTCATCGAGCACCTGGATCTCCATGCCCTGATAGGCGGTCCCGCCTTCCAGCGGCGAACGGATGCCGATGCCGTTGTTGCCGTTGGCCGCCAGCTTGAATTCAAAGCGAAGCGCGAAGTTCGCATATTCCTTTTTCGTATACAGGTTGCCGCCATCCTTCACCGTGCAGTAGACGATGCCCTGGTCCGTATCGACCTTGTAGCCCTCCCCCAGTTTCATCGCGTTCCCCTTAGTGCCGTAAATCCAATCATCCAGATCCCGCCCGTTAAAAATCGGCGTGAACCCCGGCTCGCAGTAAGGCTGCGCCGTCGGAGCCACCGGCGGATGCGGCCCCGCCGCCTCCGGCGCTGCACCTCGAATCGCGGCGGCAGCCAAACCGATCGACGCGACGGCCGCAAAAACCCAGGGACGGACGTTCCATTTCATGGCGTTTAATTCCTTTCCGGTTGAGGTGGATGCACCTCTATTAGAACAAAACGTAGCGCCCGTTGACATTCGCGCCCGCCCATCGCGGCGCCATCGCCTATAATGCGCTCCTGCAACAGACCGGAGATGCCGACATGCCCATCCCCCGCGGATCCATCACCCCACACGATCACAGCGACGACGCCGGCGACGCATCGCCGACCAGCGCCATGCCCGACGCCAAAGTCGACATCCCGCGCATCGAGCGCGCCGTCAGAGAAATCCTCCTCGCCGTCGGTGAAGACCCCGATCGCGAGGGCTTGCTGAAAACCCCCAACCGCGTCGCCCGCTCCTACGGCGAACTGATGGCCGGCCTCCAGGACGATCCCAAGCGCCATCTCAAAACCGTCTTCACCGAGCGCTATGACGAGGTCGTCTTACTGCGCGACATCGAGTTCCATAGCCTCTGCGAGCATCACCTGCTCCCCTTCACCGGCAAAGCCCACGTCGCCTATTTGCCTGACGGAAAAGTCGTCGGCCT
This sequence comes from Tepidisphaerales bacterium, assembly GCA_038221115.1. Classification (GTDB taxonomy): domain Bacteria; phylum Planctomycetota; class Phycisphaerae; order Tepidisphaerales; family Tepidisphaeraceae; genus JANXVV01. The sequence goes on along the minus strand of JBBRIN010000131.1, from coordinate 2,338 downwards.
GAGCAAGCTGGCAAGACTTGTCGAGGGTTATGCGCGCCGCCCGCAGGTTCAGGAGCGCCTGACCGGCCAGATCGCCGACGCCATCATGGAAGAGCTCAACCCCATCGGCGCCGCCTGCGTCATCGAGGCCACCCACACCTGCATGACCATCCGCGGCGCCAAAAAGCACGGCAGCATTATGGTCACCAGCGCCCTGCGCGGCATCTTTAAAGAGAACCCTTCCAGCCGCGCCGAAATGCTCGCCCTCATTTACGGCACCGAGCGGGCGAGTCAATGATTCGAGTCGCCCGTCAGTTCAACACCACCGCCGGCTCAAACCCCTCGCACCCGCCTATCGGCGCGACCATCCGCCGTCATTCTCCAAGCGCGGCATTCGCCGACGTCACGAGCTTGAACTCCGCCGCCTTCATCGTCTGCAGGAAATGATCGATCCCCGGAAACCAAAACTGGTTGTACCCATGCGCCTTCAGCTCGGCGCGGGCTTCATCGGCAGTCATCTGGCCCGTCACGATGCGGTACGCGGCAACCTGCAGCCCCGTGCGGTCGCGCCCCATTTTGCAATGCACGAAAATCGGCCGCGGCAGCTTCTCCACCGCCTGGAGAAACTCCCGGATGTGCTTCGCCTGCGTCCCGGCCTCCTCCGTTGCGGCGCTTGGAATGTGACAATAAACCATGCCCCCCTTTTCGACCGTCTTGCGCTCCCAGGGCATCACGTCGTCGCGCAGATCGATGATCGTCTTGACGTGATACACGTCACGCAGCGTCGCAAAGCCGTCCTGTGAAGGCTGCGCACCGCGATAGATCGCCCGCGGCCCCGTATCAACCGTGTCAAAGTTGGCCAACCCCTTCTCGGACGTCTTGCCCACCGTCGACGGCAACAAAACCGCCCCACCGCCGCACCCTGCAAGCAGGAACAGGACCAGCGGGAAACTGTGACGGATCACGCGCACGCGCATTGAATTCATCGATCGAGCCCGTTCAGATTCTACAATGTGTTTTCACCGATGCGAGAACAATCCGTTCCCCAGCCCAGGCGCCCCTCTCTAACATGAGGCCATGTCCAGGATCAAACGACAGACGGCAAATCCCCCCGCTTCCTCGGGGACTTCACCCAAGGGCCGCCCCAGAAACGGTTTATCTACGTCTGCTCCGGCACCTGCGCCGGACAGTCCGGCTCCTGCTGGACCAGGCGCGCCAAGATCCCCCTCGGCGGCATCACCTGGCCGCTGATCAAAGCGGCGCCCCAACGGCCGGCGGCTTGTCTGGAGGCGGTGATCGAAGGGACCGCCAAAGACGGCGGCCCAAGTTGCGCCAGCGTGCCGCTACTGGACGGCGGCTGGAACGTCAATCGCGCCCGCTCTCGTGCGTGTTGAGCGAGATCGCCTTACCGCGCGTCAGGTATCCGATCGATTCGAGAAACTCCGCCATGCGCTGCGTCGTCTTCTCGCGCCACGGCGCGCGGTTGAAGAAGCCGTGCTTCTCCCCCTCGGCCACATACAGCTCCGACTTGTGGCCCAACTCCTTGGACTTGGCCATGAACTCGTCCCCCTGTGCCTTGAGGGTGTCCGCCGTTCCGTACAAAAGCAACGTCGGCGGGCTGTCCTTCTGCAAATGCTCCGTCGGCGAGATCGCCTTCGCCAAAGCCTGGTCATTCCCGACCCGCTCGGCAAGTGAAGGCGCCGTGAATCGCAACACCGGGTTGTAAAGGACCAGCGCATTCGCCTTGCAGGAAATCGTCGTGTCCTCGCCCTCCGCATCCAGCCCCGGAGTAAACGTCGTACACGCGGCGATATGCCCCCCCGCCGATCCACCTGCCGCCACGATGCGATCCGGATCGACGCCCAGCTTCGCTGCATTCTGCCGGAACCACCGCACCGCGCTCTTCGCGTCCTCAACGCATTCCTTCGGCGTCACGCCTTGCCGCGACTTCACTCGATAATCCGCCCGCGCCGCCACCATGCCCCGGCTCGCCAGGTATTCCGCCTGCGTCTCAAACGCCACGATCGTCCCGTTCGTCCAACCGCCGCCAAAAAAGAAGACGATGCCCGGCCGCTTGTCCGTGTCCTTCCAAGCCGGTGGATAGTGCACCACCATCTCCAGCTTCGCGTCCTTGACCTGCTTATAGACGAACGACTTGGTCGGCGCTGCCACCGGTGAATTCGCCGCCGGTTCAACGGCGCTGACCGTCGATTGACAGGCAAGAACAAAAATCAGCCCGATGAGCGCGCGTGCATGGCGTCGCATGGATTTGCTCCTTCAAGAGATGAGTCGACACATGTCCCCATTCATGTTACCGGCTCGCCGATTTATAGAAAGCGCAATCCACCAGATGATCGTT